>WRDE01000096.1 GCA_009783605.1 Oscillospiraceae bacterium | reverse complement strand
TTTCCACCGGTGATTTGGTCGTGGCAGCTGCATCTTTCGCCGTCATCGTTGTTGTGCCCGATCCCATACGGGGCACAACGGGATCTTCTCCGGTTATCTCCACATATGTACCACCCTCCGTAACCGTTACTTCCTGCTCCCCGGCAGACATACCGGCGTCCGCCGCCGCTGTCCTTTCCCCGAGGCCATCCAACTCCGGCCCGTTCCCGTTCGATAAGAACACCAGCAGCGAACCGGCCAGCACCACCGCCATCAGGCAGGCCGCGCTGATGATCCCGATCATTTTCTTTTTGCGCCGTGATTCATCTTTGGGTTCCGCTGCTTCATCCTTCCACAATGTGGTTTCCCATTCCTCCGGCTGTTCCTCAGATAAAACATCCGGTTCGGGTTCTTCCGCCAAAAGCCCGGTTTCTTCCACAGGCAAAACTTCCGGCCCGTTTTGTTCCGGGATTTTGTCGAGTTCAACCGTACTATTTTTCCCCGCTTTACCCACCGGAACAAAAACACCCTGCGGCTTTTCCGCCTTCGGCAGCGGCAGCCGTTTCAGCTCCCGCAGCAGCTCCGCCGCCGACTGATACCGGTTTTCCGGGTCCTGCTGGGTGCATTTCTGAATCACCCGCTCCAATTTTTTCGACAGATTCGGGTTGATCTCCCGGATCGGCTTCACGCCGTAGGGCGGCAGACGGGGATCGTGGCCGGTCACCAAATGATAGAGGGTCACCCCGAGGTTATAGATATCGGTCCGGGCATCGGTCTGGCCGCTGCCGTACTGCTCCGGCGCGGCATAGCCGTGGGTGCCGATATAGGCGGTGTCGCCGGTGCCGGCGGTTTTGAATTCCCGCGCCGCGCCGAAATCGATCAGGGTGACGCTGCCGTCCCGCTTCAGCATGATATTGCCGGGCTTCGTATCCCGGTAGATGATCGGCTGGGGCTGGGTGTGCAGATATTGCAGCACGCCGCAGAGCTGGCGCCCCCAGCGGATGACGTCGGCCTCCGGCTGAGGGCCGGACTGTTCCAGAATTTTGTTCAGCGGGCTGCCCTCGATGTATTCCATGACCAAATAATACGAGCGGTCGTCATCAAAAATGTCATAGATCACCGGCAGGCCGGTATGCCGGAGCTGGATCAGTATCGCCGCTTCGGCGATCAGCCCGCCCTGGGTCCCGCCGGCCAAACCGAAGCTGTCCTTATAGACTTCTTTCAGCGCGCAGCGGTTTTTCAGCCGCAGATTCTCCGCCAGATAGACGCAGCTGGTCCCGCCCTTGCCGATGATGTCTAAGATTTTATACCGCCCGTCAAGGACCGCGTTGACTTCCAGCATGTTGATTACCGCCCTTTTGTCAGCAATTTCATGGTTTGAGAATCTGTGATTTTTTTATTATAATATTTTTCGACGGATAATTCAATACAATTCTCTCAAATAAATTCCAAAATATTCCGAATAATAAATTCCTGCGCCCGGCGGTCAAAAACGTTGATCTTCATCTGCTGGCCGCGCACCATGCGTTCCTCGGCGGTGATGCCCAAGGCTTCCCCCGCCGGCGCCGGGAGTTTCTGATTTTTTTCATCGGCGGTGACTACCGTCAGGAGCTCTTTGGAAACCAACCAGTCGTTGATTTTTACCCCGCTGATTTTCGGGCGTCCTGCCTCCAGAAGCGCGCAGTTGATCCGCTCGGCGATCACGGTTACGGTAACGGGTTCGTCGGTTATCTCAATCAACGAGGGGTCAAAAGCCCGGGGCTCCGCCGGCGTTTCGGGTATGTCATGGTCGGCCAGATAGGCCGCGATAGCCTCCAGAAACCGTTTGCCGTGCCGCTGGGCCTTGACCTGGCCGACGCCGGACACGTTCAGCAGCTGCTCCCCGGTCGCCGGCAGTTTTATGCACATATCGGTCAGGGTGCTGTCCGGGAACACCACAAACGCGGGTACACTCAATTCGTCGGCGATCTCCCGCCGCAGCTGCCGCAGCGCGTCGAACAGCTGTTTGTCCACCGGCCGGGCCGGCTGGGGCTGCGTTTTTTGTTTAGTCGGAAGGGGTTCTTTTTCCTTCGGCAGCTTCATATATACAGCGGCCCTGTCCCGCAGAATTTCGCCGGATCTTTTGCCGAGCAGGACAATGGGATATTTGTCGTCAGTCTTCACCAAATACCCGGACAGGATTAGGTGTCCGATAACCGCCCGGAGCTGCCGTTCGGATTCCGCGCAGATGCCGTAAACCGACAGCTTGTCCAAGCCGTAGTTCAGGATCTTTTCGCTTTTACTGCCGCGCAGGGTTTCGATGATGGTGTTGATCCCATACCGTTCCCGCATCCGGACGACGCAGGAGAGGATTTTTTGAGCCATGACGGTGACATCGGTGGCTTCGGCACCCGAAACGCAGCTGCCGCAGTTGCCGCAGCCGGCCGGCGGCGTTTCGCCGAAATAATGCAGTATGTATCCGCGCAGGCAGTCGGTGGTGGCGCAGTAAAAGGTCATCTCCCGCAGCTTGGCCCGGTCGCGTTCCATCAACTGCTCCCGCAGCGCCTGATCTTCCTCCTCCTCGGTCTCGCGGGCATTTTCGATCAGCCACAGGTTGGTCCGGACGTCCTGCCCGCTATATAACAGCACGCAGTCGGCCGGTTCGCCGTCCCGGCCGGCGCGGCCGGCCTCCTGATAATAGCTCTCGATATCCTTCGGCATATTGTAGTGCGCCACAAAAGACACATTGGATTTGTCGATTCCCATGCCGAAAGCGTTGGTTGCCACCATGACCTGTACCCGGTCATAGATAAAATCCTCCTGATTATCGTGGCGCTCCCGGTCGGTCAGCCCCGCGTGATACCGGGAGGCGCTGTATCCGCTCTCTTTCAAGCTGTCACAGACCTCCTCCACCGCCTTGCGGGTGGCGCAGTAGACAATGCCGCCGCGGTCCTTTTTGTTTTCCAGAAAGGCCAGCAGCGCCTCCATTTTATTCTTCGGTTTTTGCACCTCAAAATATAAATTCGGGCGGTCAAAACCGGTTCCCAGCACGGTGGGATTTTGCAATTGCAATAAATGGATAATATCCTCCCGCACCCGCGGCGTGGCGGTGGCGGTGAAGGCCGACAGCACCGGGCGGCGGTCCAGATTGGCGATAAATTCGGGAATCCGGGTATAACTCGGGCGGAAATCATGGCCCCATTGGGACAGGCAGTGGGCCTCGTCAACGGCTATCATCGCAATATCAGCCGACTGCGCAAAAGATAAAAAATCATAGGCGAACAGGCGCTCCGGCGCGATATAGATCATTTTATACGCGCCGTTCCGGGCGTTTTGCAGCGCTTTGGCCACCTGTCTGTCGGTCAGCGAGGAATTGATAAACGCCGCCGGGATCCCGGCCTGAGTCAACGCGTTCACCTGGTCCTTCATCAGCGAAATCAGCGGCGAAACGATCAGCGTCAGCCCGTCCATCATCAGCGCGGGGATCTGAAAGCAGACCGATTTCCCCGCCCCGGTCGGCATGATCCCCAGCACATCCCGCCCCGCGAGAATGCCGCCGATCAATGCCTCCTGCCCGCCGCGAAAGGCGTCGTAGCCGTAATATTTTTTTAATACTGATTGGGGCGTCATGGTTTTCTCCTATTATGTTTTTTTGTATACGAATCCTATTTTATTATACGGCAAAAACTTGAAATTTCAAGTGTCTGTTTGATCGCCCAGGGCAATCTAATTTGCCGTGAACTGTGACAAATTGATGGTTGTAATTTTTCGTAAAATCATGTATAATAAACTTAAAATAATCTGGAGGACAAAAAAAATGACGAAACATGCCATTTCTTACCGGGCGAAAACCATTTCATGGATAACCGTTATCGCGGCGGTTATGACACTGCTGTTCGCGCTTCCGATCGCGGTCAGCGCCGATCCACCGGCATTTGCCCCCCAGACCGATCTGAACAACATGATCGGCAAGGCGGTCACCGGGTATCAGGCCTGGTTCTCCGCGAGACCCGGCACCGGCTCCGGCGGCTCCGGCGGCAACTGGCACCACTGGGAAGAAGGCGCCGGCAACGGCCGTCCCCCCGGCGTCGGCACCACCCATGTGGAAATCTGGCCGGACGTGCGGGATTATGAGCGAAACAATGTCACATTGCACAAGGTCAATACCTATACCGGCTCCCTCGCCAATTTGAATCTGGGCAATCTGGGAGACGGCCGGGAGCCGATGCTGTTCAATTCCCGGGACGCGGGGGTTATCCTCACCCATTTTGAATGGATGCGGGATTACGGCATCGACGGCGCGGCGGTCCAGCGGTTCCGCGGCTCCAACGACGCCACCTCTAACCAGATTTCGGACGCCAACAACCATCTGATCAAGATCCGGGAGGCGGCGGAGCTGACCGACCGTATCTTCTATGTGATGTATGACATGTCCGGCAGCTATAAGGTCAATAACCAGATCCCTTCAAATTTAGAGGCGCACGCCAAAAGTTTGGTTGATCTCCTGAAAGCCGACATGGAAAAGAATGTGGAAAAGGTCACCGCTTCCACCCATTACGCCCACGCCGACGGCAAACCGGTCATCTGTATCTGGGGGATCCACGCGAATGAAGAGGACCACTGGATGCCGATCGACGCGGTGGTGCCGTTTGTGCAATGGCTGCAGGACCGGGGCTATTACGTCATCGGCGGCACGCCGGACGGCTCCGGCGCCTGGGATACGGTCAACGACACCAACCGGCCGGAAAAGGGCCGGGACATGTACGCCATGTGCGATATGCTCTCCCCGTGGATGGTGGGCCGGTACGACTCCAGCCCCAGCGGCCCCGCCGGCTGGATGGCCAACAACATACGGCAGGGATTGGAATTCTGCGAAAAATACCGGAAAGCCAACGGGGATCCGATCGATTTCCAGCCGGGGGTATGGCCCGGGTTCGGCTGGACCAATATGGGCAACATCGGCGAACCCAACAGCCATCCGCGCCGCGCCGGCCAGTTTGTCTGGGATCAGGCGTATCCGCTGCTGAAAAATTACGGCGTAAAGAACTTTTATCTCGCCATGTTCGACGAATACGATGAGGGCACCGCGTGGATGAAGGCCGGCGTCGATTATTTCGACATCCCCACCAACCAGTATTTCCTGACGATGGCCACCGACGGGACCTGGGTTTCTTCGGACTATTATCTGCGGACCGCCGGCGCCGTTGCCGAAATGCTGAAGGGCACCCGGGCGCTGACGGCTGAAATCGATATCCCCCATTCGATAGGGCCGGTTTACTGGCGCAACAGCTTTGAGCGGCGGGACGGCCGCGCCAAGCTCTACGCCGAGGGCAGCTCTACCGTCACCGTCACCCATCCGCGGCCGAATCTGGCCATTGACGTCGGGGTTCCTGACGGAAAACTGATCGCCGAACGGACCTCCGGTATCGCGGAGGACGGTCTGATCCACGAGATCTGCGACGATTATGACGCGAAAAACGGCTTTTCCGAGGCCAAAAGCGGCATATACTCCTTCGTCCTCGAAGGCAATCTCAATGCCGCCAACGCCCGGCTCACCTATCAGATCGCCGAGACAAAAATCGCCGTCAGCAATGATCTGGTGCTGCGCTTCTCGCTGTATCCCCAAAACGAGCTCGGGCGGAACGCGTTTGTCGATCTGCTGTTTGACGACGGCTCCTGGCTGAGCGATTCTCCCGCGGCGGATTTGGTCAAAGCCCGGGGTACCGCCGGCAGCTGGACCGACGCCGAAGTTTACCTCGGCGCCGCATTCAAGGGCAAAACCATCACCGGCGTGGCGGCGGCCTATAAGGGTACCGCCGGGTCGGGAAACTTCGCCGCGCTGATCGACGATATCTTTATTGAGGACGCCTATAAACCAGTGAAAACCCTAATCGAAATTTATGTCTCGGCCCCGCCGGCGAAAAAGTCATACCTGTCCGGTCAGCCGTTTGATCCCGCCGGCATGGTGGTCAACGCCAGGTATAATGACAACAGCACCGCCGTCATTACCGACAAGGTTGCGCTGCCGACGGCGGGGATGCCGGCCGGCCTCACCGTCGTTCCGGTCAGCTATCACGAAAACGGCGTGTATAAACGCGCCGAGATTCCGGGATTCACGGTTCTGCCGAGCAAGCTGCTGAACATCACGATCAGGACGCTGCCGGATAAGATGAATTATATTGTGGGAGAGCGGTTCAGGTCCGCCGGATTGACCGTCTCGGCGAATTATGACAGCGGCATCAGCCAGACGCTGACCGACGAATTTACCCTGTCGCCGGTCCTGTCGGAATCCGGTCACCTGTCATACGCCGATAAAAAAATCACCGTCAGCTACGGCGGCACAACTGTCGATATCCTGCTCAAGGTCGGGGTGCTCGGCTGCGTCAGCGGCAGCGACACGCTGAACATCGCCGACGCGCGGATGGTGCTGCAGCATCTGGTAGGGAAAAATCTGCTGAGCGAAGCGGAATTGAATATCGCGGATGTGGACGGAAGGGACGGCGTAAACATCACCGACGCCCGGCTGATCCTGCAGCGGTTGGTAGATAAAATCGACGAATTCCCCCGCGAGAGCGATATTTATTGGGAAAATTTATTTGAGTACTAATCCTGAGTGCTCATTACAGCGCACAAGAAAAAACCATCCGCGTCAAGGCGCGGATGGTTTTTCTTGTGCGTGTGTTGGTTGTTAGATTATCTCTTCACTGTTCTTATCTATAAACATAATATCAAATTCACAAATCTCCGCGATTTTTTCCACCGTGTCGTAATTGGGCATACTGTAGCCGGTTTCATACCCGCTCAGGGTGCTTTGGGAGATATTTAATTTTTGGGCCAGCGCAGTCTGGCTGAACCCGGCCGCGGTCCGCATCTGTTTTATTCGTTTCCCCAGCATAAAATAATTCCCCCTGATGGGAAATTATCGCATAATTTTTTATTGACATATCGAGTAGCTCGATATGCTTCAATATGTATATGATATAGTGAAAAAACAATAAAAAAAGATTGCCTTTTGGCAATCCAAATTGAGGAGGAAATGAAAATGGTTAAAAAATTCATGGTTTTGGTTCTGGCGGCGGCGGTGGTTTTTTCATTGTCGATTGTTTTTGTTCCGGCAGCCGTTAAGCCGGTTATGACTGCGGCGGCTGATAAGCCGACGACTGGTTTCCCTCTGACGACAACCGCTCCGCCTCTGACGACAACCTATCCGATGACATCTCCGACAACATCCTATCCGCCTCCGGCAACCACCTCTTCTCCTCCGACAACCTATTTGACAACCACTCGGGGGACAACCACTTGGGGGCCAACCCCTCCGGGGACAACAACCACTCGGGGGAC
>WRDE01000095.1 GCA_009783605.1 Oscillospiraceae bacterium | reverse complement strand
GCGATCAATACCCGCAAACCGGTCATCAGCTGGTTTTGAATGTTGATATGAACTCCTCCGTGTCGCTGGCGGTCTGCAACAGCTGTTCACTGGCCAGCTTGGCCGAATCGGCGCTCTGCTGGACCCCGCCGGATTCCTCGTGGATAAGCTGGATATTTTTCGAGATATCGGCCAGCCCTATCGCCATCTCTTTGGTGGCGCGGTTGATCTCGCTGATATTGTTGGACGCCCGTTCGGAGTTCATCGCGATCTCCTGCGACCCGATCACCAGCTCGGCGGTGGATTTGGCGATCTCGTTGACCCCCTTAGTGGAGTCCGCCACCGTCCGGGTCACCGAGACGGCGTTCTCCGAGATCCGGCTGATCTCGGTGGATATCTCGCTCATCCGCCGGGCGGAGGCGGCCGACTCGTCGGCAATCTGGTTGCTGCGCCGGCCCTGCTGGGCGATCTCCTGTGTCAGGGAATTCATGAACCCGGTCATGCTGTTGATGATCACCGTGATCTCGGACACCGCGCCGACCGCGTCCGGCATATTCTTCTGCATATTCTCGATCTGGTCGGCGATCTCGTCGGTGGCGTCGGCGGTCTGCTTGGCCAGCTCCTTGACCTCGTTGGCCACCACCATAAAGCCCTTTCCGGCCTCCCCGGCGCCGGCCGCCTCGATGGCGGCGTTCAGCGCCAGCATATTGGTCTGGTCGGCGATATCGCTGATGACGCTGACGATCTTGCCGATCTGCCGGCTGGCAGTCTCCAACCGCTGGATGATGGCGTTGGTATTCTTCGCCTTGTCGTCGGCGTCGGACATCTTATCCAGCGTGGCGGAGCAGTGCTCGCTCACCACCGAGATGGATTTGTTGATCTCCTCCACGCTTCCGGCCACGCTGTTGAAAGCGCCGGATACAACGGCGACCGAGTCGGAGGCCTTGGCGATGCTGTTCTGGATACTGTCCACCAATGCGCTGGACTGCTCCACCCGGGCGCTGGTCTGCTCGGCCGCCGCCGCCACGGTGCTGATGGCGGAGTTGATCTCCTCGATCGACGACGCCACGGCGCTGATATGGGTGCTGGCAGTCGAGAGGGAGGAGGAGGACTGGGTCATCCCCGCTGAAAATTCCTCGGTGGCGGTACTGACAAAGGAGGTCTGCTCGTTCAGACCCCTGCTGTTAGCCGCCATATGGGCCGAGATATCCAGCATATGCTGTGCGGTATCCCGCATCTTGCCGATGGCGTCGCGCAGGTTGGTGACACTTTGATCATTATAGCTGTTCAGCGCGTTGCAGGTGCTGAACAGCTGCCCGATCTCGGCGCCGTAATGCTCCGGCAGCCGGACTGAGAAATCGCCATCCGCCGCCTTCTGCATAATCTCGACGCCCTGCACCAACGGTTTGCTGATGGTGGTCGAGAAATAAATTCCGGCGCTTATGACGATTAACAGGCCCGCCGACGTCAGCGCCACCAACCAGGAAAAGGCGGTTTCTGAATTGGAAATAGAGTTGGTGGTTAGTTCCTGCCCCTTTTCAAGCTTGATCGTGATCAGTTCCGACAGATGGTCCATGACCGCATTGGAACCCGGCGAAAGGGTGCTCTCCATGTAGTCGAGCGCTTTTTCAGTCTGGTCATTCTTCAAATGCTCATGGAATACGTCTACATATCCGATGTATTTCGTCAATGCTTCCGACGCGCCGACAAATGATGCCCTTGCTTTTTCCGAAACCATGGCCGATTCAAATTTATTCATCAGATCCTGTACTTTTTCGATATTTTGGGAAATTTTTGTAAAAATCTCTTCCAGCTTTTCGTGCTCACCGGCGCTAAGAAGCGCATTCCGCCCGTCTACTTTTATCCGCTCCACCACGGTGGTCGCATCCGATAAATACCCCAGCGGCATGACCACTCTGTCATGCAGTTCCCCGGAAATACCGATCGTATCATTGATATCCATCGCCGCGATCAGGATAATGACAATGGTAATCAGCGAGATAAACAGGAACGACGCCAGCAGTTTGGTTCGGATTTTCATGTTTTTAGCCAGATTTTTCATAGAATAACCCTCCTTAAATGTCAGAACCGCTTGCGGTCCTGCTGGAATCAGCGGCATCGCCACCGTTTTTGAACCGGTTGATAATAGCATGTATGTTTAAAATCCGGTACAGCCGTTCCCGGACCTCGGCCATACCTGAAAGGATCAGCATCTCTCCCTCCGCCGCCGGCGGCGGCAGGATAACTTCGTCCTCTATATCGATCAGATCCCCCGGGGCGTCGATCAACAGGCCCATCTGGCCGTCCGCCCCGGAAAAGGGCTTGAAAATCACCGCGTTGATCGTCCCGGCCGCTATACACGGCTCTTCGCCGGCCGGATTCAATCCGCCGCGCCCGAACAGCGCGGCCAGATCCAAGATGGTGATCACCCGCCCTTTCAGATTGGCGATACCGGTCACTGTTTCGGGGGCGGCCGGGACCGGCGTGACCGGAATATTCCGCGCCACCTTTTCCACAAGGGTGACATCGACGGCAAAACATTCGCCGCCGGCATAAAAACTGAACCCGCGCACTGAAACACCTCCGGTGTTTAATTGAAAATTGATAATTGATAATTGAAAATTAGACTAAATTCTTCAAAAAAATGAGTTTTAATGACTGCATCAACTTGCAATTTGTCATTTGCCATTTACAATTTTCTTTTCTGCCGTTTGGTTTCTATGTCGGCGTTGATGGCTTCGGCGTCTAAGAAGATCAGAATTTTTTCGTTGAATACGCTGGTGCCGTGGATATAGGCGCTTGACAGCTGGTCGGTATCCAACCTGAAGGCGTTTTCTATTTTATCTATCACCCGGCCCACCAACAATCCCGTCATTGGCGCGCTCTTTTTCAGCGTCAGCAGATACAGTTTATCCCCGCTATACTGCCGTTTCTTTACCGGCGCGTAATTTTCCGGGCGGATCACCTGGACCGTTTCGCCGGCGATATTGATATACCGGGCGGTACCGATTTCCTGGATATCCGCCGCGCTGATCGCCTCGATCCGGGCGATCTCATTGGTTTCCAGCGCGAAATATTCACTGCCGGAACAGTTAAATAAAATAACCTGCCGGCGGTCCTCCGGTCCCTCTTCATCCGGCTTGCCGCCGGCCGTTTCCGCCGCCGGCTGCTCCGGCGCTTCGATACCCATCAGCCGGATAATCCCTTCGGCGTCCAAAATGGTGATGGCGCTGCCGTTGCCCAGAACCGTCACACTGGAATAACACAGGCAGCTCTGCAGATAGACCGGCAGCGGCTTGACCAAAGTCTGCTCGGTTTCGATGGCGTCGTCGATCAGCAGCGCGAAGCTCTTGTCGCCCGCCCGCAATACGAGACATTTCACGACCTCCTGCTTGCGGGTCCGCTCCAGCAGCGCTTCCGGGTCGGGCGGCTCGCCGCCGCGGGCCCGCGCCGCGATTTCCTCCATCGTCACCACCGGGATAATACGTCCGCCGAGACTCAGCGCCAGCGACTTATTAATCCGCTCTAACCGTTTGGAGGGCGAGGCGCGCCAGATCCGCACGATCCGCTCGATATTGCTCTCCGGCACCGCGTAGGATATCCCGTCAACCGTGACGATCAGCGTCCGGATCACCGACAGGGTCAGCGGCAGCTTCAGCCGCACGGTGGTACCTTTGTCGGTTTCGGAATCGATCTCGATCGAGCCGCCCAATTTTTCAATATTGGTCTTGACGATATCCATGCCGACGCCCCGCCCGGACAGATTGGTCACCCGCTGGGCGGTGGAGATGCCCGGTTCAAAAATCAGCCCGAACAGCTCTGCCCGGGACATCCCCGCCAGCTGCTCCTCCGAAGCGATCCCGCGCTCGGCGCTTTTGCGTTTCAGCGCCTCCAGATCAATACCGGCGCCGTCGTCGGATACCTCGATGATGGCCGACCCCTCCCGCATATGGGCGTACAGCGTGATTTTGCCTTTGGGCGGCTTGCCTAACTCCGCCCGGCGGGCGGCGGGCTCCAGCCCGTGATCGGCGGCGTTTTTGACCAATTGGGTGATCGGGTCGGTCAGCGCGTCTAACAGATATTTGTCCAGCGTCACGTCATCGCCGTAGATCTCGATCCGGATCTCCTTGTTCAGCGCTTTGGCGGTATCCCGGATAATCCGCGGGAATTTGCCGAAGATGACGCTGATCGGCTGCATCCGCGTCAGCATAACCTTTTCCTGGATCTCGCTGGTCAAGCGGTTCATATCGTGCAGTACCGGCGTCAGCCCGGCGATGGATTTACGGTAACCGGATACCGCCGACAGCATCTGGTTGCGCACTAAGATCATCTCGTTGGCCAGATCCATCAGCCCGTTGATGGCCGAGATATCCAACCGGATAGAAAAACCGCTGTCCCGCGCCGGAGCCGGTTTATATAATTTTTCAGCTTCGGTGTCGCCCACCGTCTTTCGGGCGCCGTCCGGACCGGTTTCAGCCTGTTTTGGCGTTTTTTTGCTGTCACCCAATATACGCTCTTTCGGTATCAGCCGGATATATTTTTTATCAATCTCGACGGCGATGGAGAATAAATCGGGTTCCAATACGCTGGTCACCAACAGCTCCAGCGCGGCGGTATCCCGGGCGGTCAGCTCCCGCAGGAGTTTTGCCGTCAGGGCGGCGGGATCGCCGTCCCGGACCGGGGTCCCGTCCACCACCGCTTCCGCCACCGTACCGATCGACAGGATGTTGTCGATCATGCTTTCGGGATGCTTGTAATATATGCCCAGGCTCCGGTTATACCCGATGCTGACACTGTATATTTTATGCCCGAACCGGGCCGCTTTCCGCAGCGCTTTTTCGGTATCGGGGTCGCTCATGACAAAAGGCGGCTCCGGTTCGGCGGTCTTCTCCGCCGCTTTCACGCCGCCGGAATATCTTCTCAGTGTCCGTAATAACGTCCCGGTATCCACCCGGTCGTCCGACCGGAGGTTGTCCACCAATTCCTTCAGGCAGTCCACGCTCTGCAGCGCCGCGTCGGCGATCTCTTCGGTGACGGCCAGCCGGCCGTCCTTGATCTGGGAAAAGACGCTTTCCAGCTCATGGGAGACAGCGACGATCTTATCCAATGAGAAGAAACTCGCGGTCCCTTTGAGGCTGTGGGCGGTGCGGAAGACGCCGTCCATCAGTTTCGGATCCGCGGTCAGCGCGTCCACATCCAAAAACGCGGTTTCGATCCTCTCAATATGCGTTCTGGCTTCGGCTTCAAAATCGTCCAGAAACAAATCGGCATTCATTCTGCCGGAGCCCCCTTTACACATTTGTCATTTGGTGGTATATTGAGTATTACTATACCATTTTTAAAAAAGATTTGCAATATCCATTTATATTTGTTAAAATAACATTGTTCCGAGAAAAACCGTTTGAAGAGGCGATAAATGTTATGAGCGGCAAAAAAAAGCATATTCTGGTTATGAGCGGCAATCCATTGGTCTTAGCGGAAATCAAGATGGGGCTGATAGCCCATTTCGACGTCAGTATCGCCGCGGCGGCTTCCACCGCCCTCACCGTGCTGGAACGGCATCAAACCGCCGCCGCCGTCATCCATATCGGCGAGGACCGCGAACGGGCTTTTGCCGCTCTGGCCGAAATCCGTCTATCCGACGCGTATAAATATCTGCCGGTTATCTTTCTGGCGGAGCAGGACAGCGAAGCGGACGAAACCGCCGCTTTTGCGGCCGGCGCCGTGGATTATGCCATCCGCCGGCACGGCAGCGTGACCGCTCTTATCGACCGTCTCCGCTTCCGCATTTTCGCGGCGGAGACCGAACCCCACTCCCGGAACGGCGATTCCGCTTCGGCGGCGCATCTCCTGACCCCGGAAAATGTGCTGTCCGGTAAAACCATCTTGGTGGTGGACGACGTGGAGCTGAACCGGGAGATCATCACCGGGATCTTCTCCGGCATCCAGGACCTGTCCCTCGAATTCGCCGAAAACGGCCAGGAGGCGCTCAACAAATTCGCCGCGTCCTCCGAACGGTTTTCGCTGATTTTTATGGACGTACAGATGCCGGTCATGGACGGTCTTGAGGCCACCAAAGCCATCCGCGCCCTGCCCTGTAAATACGCCCGGGAGGTTCCGATCATCGCGCTGACCGCCAGCGTCGGGGAAGAAGAGGTCTCCCGCTGTCTCGAAGCGGGCATGAACGATTTCATCGAAAAGCCGATGGTCTTTGAGGAATTTTTGAATACCACGGTGGAATATTGCCGGTAATAACTTAAAAATTCATGTCGTAAATAGTTTTTACACCGTTGATTAGGATACCATATAATTTTTATTTTGTCAAAATATATTTTATAAAGGCTATAGGATATCTTCAGGAAAATATTTTACAAAGCAGGCTGACTTTTTATGATTGCCGGCGCATGATAAATACTATGCCATTAAAAGGAAAAAGTAATGATGAAAAAGTTGCTGTGCGCGCTGTGCGCACTGATAATTTTAATCTTATCATCATGTAATCATGGCAGTGTTGCCAATGAGGATCCTGTAAATGACAACCCTGCTGCAAGCGATAGCCCTGTAAGTGATAACCCTGTATATAGTGATCCTGTAAGCGATGATCCTGTGGCAGAGGCGCAATATTTTACGCAGGAAGCTCTGTGTTACCCTTTTCAAAACGGGCGGGAGTTGGCGGAAGAAGCCGATCTGGTATTTACCGGGAGGGTTACCGGAATATTTTTTCAAGTATTAGACGACACAAACGCGTTGCCGCCTACTGAAAAAACGGAGAAAAGTCGCCGCCGCTTGTATACAATATATGATATTGACGTTGCGGAGATATATAAGGGGGAAAATCGTAATTCTATTCAGTTTAGGGTAGCCGGCGGGGTACGGGATTACCGTGCTGAAGAACAAATGAAGTTAATGAAAAATATGGATGCATGGCCCGATGATGGAATTTTACTGCAGGAAGGAATGCCGGAAATTAAAATAGGCGAAGTATATTTGTTTGCGTTAGGTCAATTTAAAACCGGTCTTCCTACCAATTTTAATCCCCGTCAATCCTTCTATAATCTCCGCGACCCTTTCAAAAAGAATTGCATAGCGAACCGTGAACCTGACGATCCGGCTGAATATTATTCTGAGGATAAAGACGCAAACGGAAGTTCTATCATCTCAGCCAAAGATGTGATCTCCGCTTTCGGAGAGCAAGCGTGGGACGCATTCTGGGCGCAGTGGCAGAAAGATAACCCCGATTGGGAGACATGGCTTGATAAAGCGGCGGTCGAGAAGGCATTGGCTGGGTAATTCAAAACAACTTCCATACAGCAAAAATATTTTAGCAAAAATATTTTCTAAAAATACAGCAAAAATATTTTT
>WRDE01000094.1 GCA_009783605.1 Oscillospiraceae bacterium | reverse complement strand
TGTTTCCGGCGTGGCGAAATCCTTTGAAAGAGGCAACCCCAAATATGTAGCGGGGCTTTCGGGCTTGGATCTGGCATCCGAAGTGATATTCAGAACGTTTCGCACACGCCCGGACATTCCCTCTGCCGAGAACATCGACAAGAGCCCCGAATACTGGGCAGGCTGGATATTGGCGTATTATCAGTGGTATTCGAATCGCCGGTTTGTCGATATGCAAAGGAACGGGCTTGGTGTAAATCGCACTCTCTCACTTTATTCCACGCTCCACGAAGCGGATATATCTAAGTTTGTGTCTGTCGCTGACCAAATCATCGCAAAGAATGCAGCGGCGAATATAAGCAATCTGCAAAAAATCAGAAAAGCGAGTGGTATGACACAAAAAAAGTTAGCGCAGTCGTCCGGTGTCGCACTTAGAATGGTTCAGCTCTACGAACAGCGCCAGCAGGATATAAACCGAGCGCAGGCGATAACACTGACCAGAATGGCTCATGTATTAGGATGTGCCGTAGAGGGTTTGCTGGAAATCTAACCCGTTAGAAATTGACCCACCGGAAAAATAAATTGGTAATTTTATTTTGGTTTATTTTCACTGCCTTCCCCGTCGCTTTATGCTATAATATAATCATCAAAAAACAGTAAAATTACCCCTTCCAACCCTCCGAAATTGACAACGGATTGACAACATTGAGATGAAAATCATAGGACAAACGAAGAAATAATTGGAAATAAATTTTCAGGAAACCGTTGTCAAAAAGCCCGGAAACCCGCATAGAATAAGGCTTTTCCGGCAATGATGAAGCGAATTCGGAAAGCGTAAAATTACCAGTATTTTCCGAGGGCAGCAACCGTATATTATCATCGGAGCCGCGCTTCAGTGAAACGGTAAAAATAAATTTAGATCCTATCCCGGGCTCGGATTCGACCCATATTTCGCCGTCCATGAGCTCAACGATGCTTTTTGATATGGCAAGACCGAGTCCCGTGCCGCCGAATTTCCGCGACGTGCCGGATTCAGCCTGTTCAAATTTCTTGAACAGATGCGCTTTCTGCTCATCGGTGATGCCTATCCCCGTGTCTTCCACACTGACCTGCAGGCGGCAGATACCCTTTTCCTCCGATATAAGCTATGTTGACATAAAACTGCTGCCGGCGTTCATCCACACGGAAGTTTATGACATCCGCGACCTTTTGCAGCATCTTTTCAAAATCAAAATTGATCGGTGATAAATCAAATTTATCCGCTTCGATCTTTGACATGTCAAGTATGTCGTTGATTACCCCGAGAAGATGCCGTGAGGCTCCGTCGATTTTTTCCAAAGCGTCGTGCGTTTTTTGCATATCCTGCGCTTTTTTGCCTATTGCCGTCATGCCGATTATGGCGTTCATAGGCGTGCGGATTTCATGGCTCATTGTGGACAGGAATGAGCTTTTTGCCTTGTTCGCCGCTTCGGCCTCAATACGCTTGCGTTAAAGCGAAGACAAAAACAGCATCCGCGCCGGGGCGCGGATGCTGTTTCTTGTGTATGTGTGAGTCTTATTCTTCGCCCAGACTATAAAACTCTTTCCCGCAGGGGAATTCGGTGATTTTTTCGACCAGATATTGCAGGATCAGCCGGGCGTCGGTGATGCTTACTGTGGGATCTCCCCACATATCCTCCGCGCCGTTGACGGCGCCGATCTCGATCTGGCGGATCGACAGATGAATTTTGTCGACCAAATGCTGCAGCAGCAACCGCGCGTCGGTGATATCCACCTTGCCGGACTCGTCGATATCCCCCATCGGGATCGGGTACGGATCGGGTTTGGATAACTTTTCTTCCTTATCTTCCAAGTTCGCGAGGGCCCACTTGAACGGCGCGACCCAGTTGGAGATTTCGAGAATCTTTTCGGCGTCGTCCCAGGCTTTCGTATAGGCGTCATATCGGTATTTGGAATAGCTGCCCTGCGGGATCTTGCCTTCTTCCATATACTCCACCAACGCGTCCCGCGCCAGCGGCGTCTCAAATGCGTCTAAATATCTGTCCTCGACCCGCAGGTTGCGGATCTCCATCGACAGGCCCGGGCGGTACATCTGATTGCTGATCTCGGTCACCAATATCCGGCGGTATACGTCGTCCCAGTTGATCAGGCCGCGTCCCATTTCCACCGCCGACACCGGCTCGCCGTTGACTAAAATCTTGTAGTCCTGACGGTAAACGTCACCTTCTCTCCCGGTCCGGCTGCTGTTGGTGATCGAATCATACAGCGGGATCTCGACATGGTTGACACCCAGTATCAGGCCCCAATCCGAACGGATCCGCCAGCCGAAGTTGTGCTCGTCGTTGCCCCCGCCGTACTGGTCGCCGGGTTTGTTGGCCTGGTCGCTGGAACGCAGCTTGACATACCCGGAGAGGGATTTCAGCGCGTTTTCCAGATCGTTGATGGGCAGATCGTTCGGGTTGGTGTGTTCAAAAACCAGATCAAAGGTCAGGTACAGATGCTCGATATTCGAATTACTGGCCAGCTTCAGTTTCGCGACGTCGTCGGTGGATTTCCAATCCGAGTACATGCTGCTTCCGATATTGGAGCCCATCGGGCCGTCGTCCGGCCAGGTCCCCACCACCGCGTTGCCGCCCTCATACGGCGGATACTTATAGTTGATCTCAATCACCGCCGATTCGGCGCCGTCTCCGGTGATTTCTAATCTGGCTTTGCCCGGCAGTACCGTCGGGTTGGTCACCTTGACGGTATACTTGGAATCGGCGGTCCATGTCACCTCGGGGATAGACGTAGTGGAAACCGGCACTTCAAAATCGTAGGCGCTCCGGTTGTACCGTACGTGCGGAAGCGCTGTCTTTATATTTCCCGCTATCGCGTCTGTAAATTCGATATTCAATGATTCAACAAAAGCCGTGCCGACCACCACTATCGGATAGGTAACTTCCTTGGTTTCGCCCGCGTAGGTGAAACTGGCCTTGATCAGCGCGGTGCCGGGGGCGACCGCCGTGACCTTGCCGGTGGAGGCGTTCACCGTCGCGACAGCTTGGTTATCGCTGGAATAGCTGACGGTCAGGCCGGCCGCGCCGGGCTGGAGAAAGCTCTCGTCGGTCAGGCAGACGGTCACATGGGAATCAAAGGTTTCGCCGGCGATCGCCGCAATTTTATCGGTCCGCAGGGTGACGACCTTGAGCTTCAGCGCGTAGTCGGCGGCGGTCAGCGCGACCTTGGCGCCGTTGTGGACCGGCCTGGTGCTGTCGGTGGCGACGATGAATTCATAGTCGCCGGGCATGATCTTGCGCCGGCCGTGCTTCGCGGCACCCTCATCCACATCGCCGGGGTACAGCGCGGGTTCGCCAGTTTTGATATCGGGGGTTTTGGTGCTGAGGTCAACCGTATCGCTGGTGTCGATGACCGCGAGATCCTTGAGCTCGACCGGGATAACCACGGTTTTTTCCTCGTCCGGATTCAATTCCACCCGCTTGAAGCCCTTGAGCTGCTGCATCGGATTGACGCCGGTGCCGGCGCCCGGGGCTTTTACGTATACCTGCACCACGTCGGCGCCGGCGCGGGTACCGGTGTTCTTCACCTTCACGGTCACATCGACCGTCCCCGCCGCCGCGTTCTTCACCGCGCTGACAAAGGTGGTGTCAAAGGTGGTGTAGCTCAGGCCGTAGCCGAAGGGGTACTGGTATTTCTGGGCCTCGGTGGCGCCGGCTTTGTACCCTTCATAGAACATGTAGGTGCGGCCCTTTTTGCCGCCATTGGTATCTAATGTGTAATCGTCAAGGAACGGACTTCTGGACTGGTTGACATATTGACCCGAGCCCGCGTCCTTGACAAGGACATTGGTAGTGGTATTGCTGTACAGCTGCCCGTCGTTCTTATACCAGGTCTGGGTCAGGTGACCGCCCGGGTTGGCCTCGCCGAACAGCAGCTTGGCGTGGGATTCGCCCTGATGCTGGCCGTTGTACGCGGTATAGAGCAGCGCGTCCACGTTATTGATAAAGCCGCTGACGTCCATCGGGCCCACCGCCTGCATGACGACCACGGTTTTGCCGCCCTTCTCCTTGGTAGCGGCCGCCACCGCATTGATCAAGTCGATCTGCTTGCCCGGCAGCACGATGTTGGAACGGTCGCGCCCTTCCTGACAGACTAAGAACGCGCCGTAAATGCTGTCTCTTCCGTTTTCAAAATGACTGCGGGTACCCACATATACCACCGATACGCCGTTTGCGGCAATGGCGCCGTTGATAGCGGTCGTATCGACGTTAAAGCTGTGATTGCCGTTTTCGACATACGGCCAGGAAGAACCCGTCAAACCATTGGTGAAGGAGAGTCTGCCGTTCGCGACGGTAAAATTGAGGCCGTTACGGTTGCCCACCTTGGTCATGCCCTGCACAAAGGTGGTCCGGTTCTGCGGGGAACCGCTGTAGTCGCCCAAATCGACATAATTGGCCAGCGGGCCGAACACCGACACCTTGGAAACGCTGCTGCCGATCGGCAGCGCGCTGTTATCGTTTTTGAGCAGCACGCCGGCCTGCACGCCGGCTTCGATCGCCAGCGCCTGGTGCGCCGCTTTTTCGCGGGTGCTGTTCCACCGGTAGTCGTCCCCTTTGTACGGCAGCGAATTGTTGCCCACGCTGCCGCTGAGCGCGGCGGGGTCGTCGAACTCGCCGGAACGGAAGCGGGTCAGGATGATCTCATACAGATTGTGGTCGATCCAGTCCTCCGAGACCAAGCCCCGCTCCACCGCCATAACGGTATATTTGTCATACACCCAGTCGATGGGGCCGCCGCCGCCGCAATCCATGTTGTTGCCGGCCATCACGCCGAAGGCGGTGCCTTCGTCATAATAGACGGCGTTGTAGTTGGAAGCGGTAATCGGGTTGTTTCCGGGTCTGACGACCATATCGTACCGGGGACGGTGGGCGTCGACATAGCCCTCCCTCTTGTTTTCTTCCATATTGCCGGAAATCGTTTTGCCTGCCGGGTTCCACTGGTGATGCCCGGAGCTCACCGGCTGGGTGACCGTCAGCATGGCGGCGCAGTCGTTGACCACAAAGCCGTCGAAGCCGAAGGTCTGCCGCAGCAGGGTGGTCAGCAGGTATTTGTTGACCGCGCAGGGCACCTCGTTGACCCGGTTGTATGCCGACATCAGCGACGCCACGCCGGTTTTTTCGGTGATCCGCTGGAACGCCCAGGTGTAGTAGTCACGCAGCAGTCGATTGGATGTGGCGGGATCGTCGCCCAGGTTGGAGTTGCTCCTGTTGCGGTTTCCCTCGCCGTTGTTGGCGGCGTAATGCTTGAGGGTCGGCATGATTTTAATGTAATCGTAACCGAACTCCTTGCTGTCGGCGTTTTGGTTGGTAGCGCCGTCGCCGATGCCCTGGAGGCCGCGGGCATACATCTCGCCAAAGACGGCGGTGATGAGGGTATCCTCACTGTAGGCCTCCTCGTTGCGGCCCCAGCGGGGGTCGCGCAGCAGGTTCATGGTCGGGGAATAATAGGACAGCCCCGCGCCGATCGTATTGTTATAATAGGCGCGGATCTCGGTGCTGACGACGGCGCCGATCTCCTCCACCATCTCCGGGTTCCAGGACTGGGCCATACCCAGCGGGGATGGGAAGGAGGTGCCCTGCGCGCCCATGATGCCGTGCAGCGCCTCGTTCTGGTAGCGATAGCTGGGCAGCCCCAGCCGCAGGATGCCCGGGGCGGGGGGTTTCATCTGCGCCTGCTTCTCCTTGAGGGTCATCCGGCTGACCAAGTCGGCCGCCCGCTCCTGATAGCTCAGATTGACGTTTTTATACGCAGGCAGCGGTTCATCCGCCGCCTGCGCAAGCAGGAATGCCGGAACCGCCAGCCCCGCCAGCAGGACCAGGGCCATCAGGGCGGCAATGAACCCCCTTGAGGATTTTTTCATACCGCGGAATTTTGAAATCATCTCGTTTTCTCCTTTTTTTGTGGGTTTATGTACGGCGCGCCGCAATTGCTGTTTTACACCCTTTACACCCTCTTGTTTCCTTTTATATTCGACAGTCCTCTACTATTCTATCACAGTATAAAGGTATAAGCAACTTCTATGTCAAGAAAATTTTGATGGGAATTTGATTTTTGGCTAAATTGCTGAAAGTGATCGCGGAATTTAATATATAATGTATAAATGCGGCTGCTCCGGATTTGCGTGGATTGTGGTTGAAATTCTTTGATGAACGGTGTATAATAGCAGTCGGAAGATAACGGTTAGCTGAATTTTATTACAGGAGGGCGGCGGCATGAGCCGGAGCATACGCGTAATCGCAATAACCATACTGCTGCTGTCGCTGACGCTGACCGGAGCGCCGTTGCGGGTGCCGCCGCTGCCGGTATTCTATGCCGGCGGCCAATTGACCGACCTGAAAAATCCCCTGCCGGCCCGGATTCCGGCGGTGCTGGAGCTGACCGGAATGTATAATACCGTTTCGACCGTTTCGGGCGGAGATCGGAATTATTATCTGCAGTATGACACATTAATGGGGCTGGACTGGGACGGCAATGAGACGGTTCTGATAGAGGACGATGATTTTATCGAAAAATATTTATCGGCCGCCGGAGAAGACGGTGATCCGGACAATCTGTATCTGCTGTTGTCGCAAAATTATTATGAGGATGAAGATATCGAAGCTGTCGAATGGCCGATAGACGCCGATATCCATATGGATTATGTGCTGTCATCCGATTATATTCCGGAACCCTGGCCAATGAAAACCCGCTGGCAGGTCAGTAAATATACAAACGGCGAATTGGCATGGACTTATGAAACCGAGGAGTATGACATCCGGGAGATGATTGTCCGGCCGGACGGAACGGTATTGCTGGCGGCGCAGGATCCGGATGACTACCGCTATTATCTTTCTCTTTCCAGTTCATTGAGCGGATATGGATATACAAATATCTCCTCCTATCTGCTTCGATTGGATACCGACGGCAGTCTGGCGGAGAAAAAGGCGCTGTCCCACCGGTATTATATGGACGGCGTGTTTGCGGTGGAGGACGGCGTTCTCTGTCTGCTGCGGAGCGATGAGGGTGGTTATATGCTAAGAATGTATAACGACCGGTTAGAAAAGCAATGGGAAACCTCATTTCCGGAGGCGGAACAGGTGCGGATGGATGTTTACGGAGAGACTGTTGTGGTGTTGTATGATACCGCGGGCTACCGGAACGAGAACATGCAAAAGGTACAGCTCTATGCGGCGGACGGCACGCTGCTGTTAGAAAAGGCATTGGATAGAAACGCGGAATATGTCGAGTGGATAGCCGCTGCCGGGAACGGGTTTGCGGCCGTGTGTGACAATACAGTGACAGTGTACAACCTGTCCGCCCGGAAGATGGGCGTGTTTTTGCTGCCGGCCGGCATGTATGG
>WRDE01000093.1 GCA_009783605.1 Oscillospiraceae bacterium | reverse complement strand
GGCGGCAAAACCGGATTTCGCCGCCATTGAAAAACTCTTTTTCAACTCCAACCACAAGACCGCCATCGACGTGGCGGAGGCCCGGGGGGTGATGCTGCTGGCGGTCCGCCGGTTGGGGATCCCGCTGTTTGAATATACGCCGCTCCAGGTCAAATGCGCCCTCACCGGCTACGGCCAGGCGACCAAAGCCCAGGTGATGGAGGTGACCCGGCGGCGATTGGGATTGGAAACGGTTCCGAAACCCGACGACGCCGCCGACGCGCTGGCCATCGCCATCTGTCACGGGCAGATGGGCGGGACGGCGCTTCGTAGAAAATTGATAATTGATAATTGATAATTATAGGGGTATGTATGTTTTATTCTCTACGCGGGAAACTGCTTCATATCGAACCGAAGCTGGCCGTTATCGAGTGCGGCGGGGTGGGGTTTCGGTGTGCCGTGACCGCTCATACCGCCCGGCAGCTGCCGAAAATCGGGGACGATGTGATGCTGTATACCACCCTTGTGGTGCGGGAGGATGCGCTGGAGCTGTTCGGGTTCGCCGATCTGAGCGAGCAGCGGTGTTTTGCGCATCTGACTTCGGTTTCCGGTGTCGGGCCGAAGGTGGGGCTGGCAATTTTATCCGAGCTGTCGCCGGAATCGGTGGCATTGAGTGTTGTCGCGGGAGATTTCAAGTCGCTGACCCGGGTAACCGGCGTCGGCCCCAAGCTGGCCCAGCGGATCGTGCTGGAGCTGAAAGACAAATTCGGCGGGATTGCGGTGCCGGACGGACTGAAAACCTCCTCGGCCGGCCCCCTATCCGCCGCCGGAAACGCGGCACAGGCGGTTTCGGCGCTGGCGGTGTTGGGATTTACAGCGAGTGAAGCTGCGCTGGCCGTCGGGAAGTTAGACAGCGGGCTGCCGGTGAATGAACTGGTGCGGCAGGCGTTGAAGGCGCTGGGGAGGAAGTAGGGAGCGTCGTCTGCCGGCGTTCCGCATAAATGCATGTATAGTCGTTTGTATGAAAGGGCTTAAAATGACGAAAAAAGTAGTATTTATTTCCATTATCATGGTTTGGAGCATATGCTTTTTAACCGGATGTTCCGTGGAGTTTTCAAATGAAGACGCGGGTTATAGCAAGGATGATTACAGCCGAGATCATATTCAATTATTGACTTCAAGTGAATATTCCGGACGGGGATATGCGGATGACGAAAATACCGCGTTGATTTATGTATACAATAGTGTTGAATTACGTGAAAAATACGGAGATTCATTTGATATTGATGAACCGCCAGAAACAATGGGGAGTTATAACATGTTTCTTCCAAGATCACCCCTTTATAAAGGTACAACAACATGTTATATCAGTATAAATAATGATAATTGGGTTTTAACAGTGGAGAAAAGTTATTTTGGAAAATGGGAAGTCACAGCGTGTTATCTGTTCTCAGGAGAAGACAGCGAATACATGATTGAAAAATAAAAATAATTTTTATTTCTTTTTGTAATACCTATTTCAACACAAAGGAACCCCATATGGACTACGAAACATACGAAACCGACTATGAAAACCGGATGACCGATCCGGCGCTGCATCCGGAGGACGACGCCGATCAGTCGCTGCGCCCGCAGACGCTGGGCGAGTATATCGGGCAGGAGAAGGTCAAGGACAATCTGGCCGTTTTCATCTCGGCCGCCAAGCTGCGGGGGGAACCGCTGGATCATGTGCTGCTCTACGGCCCGCCGGGGTTGGGCAAGACCACGCTGGCCGGCATCATCGCCAACGAGTTGTGCGTCGGATTCCAGGTCACCTCCGGCCCGGCGCTGGAGCGGCCCGGGGATCTGGCGGCGCTGTTGAGCAATCTGGAGCCGAACGATGTGCTGTTTATCGACGAGATCCACCGGCTGGCCCGGACCACCGAAGAGATCCTCTATCCGGCGATGGAGGATTTCGCGATCGACATCATCCAGGGTAAAGGGCAGGGCGCCTTCAACGTGCATCTGCCGCTGCCCCATTTTACCCTGATCGGCGCCACCACCCGGGCCGGCCAACTGTCGGCACCGTTGCGGGACCGGTTCGGGGTTATCTCCCGGTTAGAGCTGTATACCCCGGAGGAGCTGGCGCAGATCGTCACACGGTCCGCCCGGATTTTGGATATCCCCTGTGACCGGGACGGGGCATTAGAGATCGCCTCCCGTTGCCGCGGGACCCCGCGGATCGCCAACCGGATGCTGAAACGGGTCCGGGATTTCGCCCAGGTCAGGGGGGGCGGCGTGATCAATGTGGAGTCCGCCGCCGAAGCGCTGGAGCGGTTAGAGGTGGACGAGCTGGGGTTGGATATGGTGGACCGCCGGATGTTAGAGGCGATGATCTCGTATTACAAGGGCGGCCCGGTGGGGTTGGACACGCTGGCAGCGGTCATCGGCGAGGAATCCATCACGATTGAGGACGTGTATGAGCCGTATCTGATGCAGATCGGATTTATCAGCCGCACCCCGCGGGGGCGGGTGGTGCTGGCGGCGGCCTACCGGCATCTGGGGATCGCGGTGCCGGGGGATGGGGCGGAGGATAGCGGGCAGATACGGTTTGAGTGAGGATGCGTACTTTGGGATTCGTCAAAAATGATAATGGAGAATACTTTATGAAAAATAACTATTGGGTTTGTCATTTTGCCGAGAGACGCCAGGACCAATTGATCCAAGTTCCGCTTGAGTATGTGATACATCCGGATTTTATGCTTCTCGCGAACGACGAGGAGATAAGAGCCGCATTTTCACGGCTTCATACACTTTATTTTCAGATATACGGTGGCATAGCGGAGTCACCCGAAGAATTTGGGATGCCGTTATATTCAAAAGAAGAATATAGAAATTTTTCGCAACAATGCCGCAATGCTGCACAGGCATCGTTTCGTCCGTTTATATTGTTGTATAATCTTTTGACATGCGGTGAGATACATGACTGTTCGGTACACACGTCCATCAAAAAATTTAATGCGGTAAAACCGCGTCCGAAATCTGAGTCGCCCGTTGATGAAAAGATTACAAATGCTCCGTTTTTGTTCCAAAAACTGACTGACTACGGATTTGCCTTCGAAGGTCTGAAAAACAATAAGATCACAGACAAAGATATCGTCATCAGTTATCCTGACGATACCTTGTTACTGCATTTATGGAAAATGCTTGCCGATAAGACCAAAAATGTTGATTGTATGATGGACTTTTTGCATTGCAGTTTCAGATTGCTTCAAGATGATATGCACACCAAGGGTTATGATGATCTGATAGGTTTTGTCGACACATTTCCCGTGGAAGCGGAAAAGGCGTTTGTATATAAAATGGATGAAACTCTCATATCTATAGGGCTGTTCCGCGGTGAGATGGGATATTATTATCGCACGGAAGGTCTGATAAGACAAAAAGGTCCGTATTCATTCAGGATTATCAATATAAATAAATGGAATCCTTGGCATTCTGAAGTAAAACCCGAAAAAGTGGAGCTTGGGCTGCGAATCAGAAATGTGTATAGCTGTATAGAATATCTGCAAACCTGTCCCGATTCGGTAAAACGGATTTTTACCGAAAAGAACGACAGCGGTTGTCAAAGACGCAGAGATAATGCGTGTAAACACGGAGTCAGCTATGAGATAGACGGGCAGGCATACTGGCGCTGCGCTTGTTGTGATCCGGCGTTTTGTTTTCAACAACCAAACATTGAGGATATACCGCATTACATAAAATTGGTGGAACTGGGAGAGAAGAAATGATAGGTGTGCCCCGTTGTTTCAATGATTTTGGGTTGCTGTACATTATAAAATGATGCCAAAATTGCCCCTTACCTATTTGTATTAAGTACATACCTATGATAGATTTTTTTGAAGGGAGCCGCCAATGAAACTGTTATATGTTATGCGCGGTGTCGCGTGCGGCCGTATCTGCGTCCGCACGGGGATCCCGCCGCCGAAATATATGTGAATAAAAAGATTTCGTGCAATTTTAATGCAACGAACAATCCGTAGGGGCGGGCCTTGTGTCCTCCCGTGATATCAACTGATTATGCGCATGGGCGGACACAAGGCCCGCCCCTACGACAACATTCTACATAAGAAAGAGGTACACAACATGGGCAGACTTTTTGGAACCGACGGCGCGCGGGGCGTCGCAAACACTGAGCTCACCTGTGAGCTGGCGATGAATATCGGCAAAGCGGCGGCGATGGTGCTGGCCGGTCATAGCGGAGCAGGCGCCGCCGCCAAAAAACCGCGGGTGGTGATCGGCAAGGATACCCGGATCTCCGGCGATATGCTGGAGGCGGCGTTGGTGGCCGGGCTGTGTTCGGTCGGTGCCGACGTGGAGCTGCTGGGGGTATTGCCGACGCCGGCGGTGGCGTATTTGGTGAAGAAATACGGCGCCGACGCGGGCATTATGATCTCGGCGTCGCATAACCCCTGCGAGTTCAACGGCATAAAACTGTTCAACGGCGAGGGGTATAAGCTGCCGGACGCGCTGGAGGAGGAGATCGAGGCCATCGTGCTGGACGGCGCACAGCCGTATGCCGCCCCCACCGGCGGCGGGCTGGGGCGGGTGAGCACCCGGAAAACCGCCGCCGCCGACTATATCGCCCGGCTGCTCTCCACCACCGATGTCCGGTTAGACGGTATGCGGCTGCTGCTGGACTGTGCCAACGGCTCGGCCGCGGCCACCGCCGCCAAACTGTTTTCGGCACTGGGCGCCGACTGCACCGTTATCCATGACACCCCCGACGGGGTCAACATCAACGAAAAATGCGGCTCTACCCACATCGAGTTGATGGCTGAAGCGATCAAAAAGGGCCGGTATTTCGCCGGTATCGCCTTTGACGGCGACGCCGACCGCTGTCTCGCTATCGACGAGACCGGCAGCTTTATCGACGGCGACCAGATCATGATCGGGCTGGGGCTGCATATGAAACAGGCCGGGACGCTGAAGGGGGATACCCTTGTCGCCACCGTCATGTCCAATCTGGGATTTTTCCGCGCCGCCGAAGAGCATGGCCTGGCCACCGCCGCCACCAAGGTCGGCGACCGGTATGTGCTGGAGGAGATGTTAGAGAAGGATTATATGATCGGCGGCGAGCAGTCGGGGCATGTCATCCTGCGGGAATTCGCCACCACCGGCGACGGCCAGCTCACGGCGGTCCAGCTGCTGGCCGCCTGCCGGGAGAACGGCTGGAAGCTGTCGCGGCTGGCCGAGATGATGCCGCGGTTCCCGCAGGTGCTGATCAATGTCCGCGCCGACGCCGCCGGCAAAGCCGCTTACACCGCCGATAAAAAGCTGGCGGCCGAGATCGAAAAAGCCAACGCGGCGCTGGGAAAAACCGGCCGTATCCTGATCCGCCCCTCCGGCACCGAGCCGGTCATCCGGGTGATGGTGGAGGGGAAGGATTTCGACGGGATCAACAAGATCGCGGTGGAATTGTCGGAGAAAATTAAGGAAGTCATTCATGATACATAAAGCAGGTTCATATCCGCGCAGTTTCCACCTGCAATGCGTAAAAAAGCCTTGGGAATCAACGCCTAAGGCTTTTTTTGCACGGCTCTGCCGCTATAGTCGGTAAACACACAGCCGATAAAAAGTATGTTTTGCTAAAGGCGCAACCCCCTCCCCGCAGGGAGCGGCATCCAGCTTTGATAAAAACGTTATCGACGCTTTTACCAAAGCTTACCGCAACCAAAGAAACCGGGATTATTTCATTCGAAATCTCAAAATTTTGTCTTAATTTTTTCACAAAACCGCTTGCAAATGAATATAGCATATGCTATAATGAAAAACGTAGAATTATGGAGGTGTATCTGTTTGGATATATCTGATCTGATAAAGGCAATACGGTCACAGCTTGGTATGTCGCAGGAAGCATTTGCAGAAGCGATTCACGTGGCTTTTTCAACGGTTAATCGCTGGGAAAACAATAAATCAACGCCTAACAGCATGGCGCGGATGTTTATAGCCGATTATTGCGAAAAAAACGGCGTTGACAAGAAGCTTGTTGCCGCGATCAAAAAAGACAAAGGGCGGCGATAAAGGCGGCCCCAACAGGAACTTTTTGCGTTTTTCAGTCAGGCGGACGAAAATGCAGGCAGGGCATTCGATGGAATTGGGTCCGGATTGTTCATCGGCAAGCACCTTACAGGAATGATGAGCGGACAAATCCGGGTGGCGTCGGAGCTAAAAAAGGGGCGAGGTTTGTTTTTATAGTAAAGTCAGCGGTCGACAGCAGATAATAACGGCTAACTATTTAAGAGGGAGATGAAAGGGATGAAAAAACTGACGGTCAGGAATATATTGCTTCTCAGTTTTGTTATCATGTTCGCGCTGTGCCTTATTATCGGCGGCGTAAGCATAAGCAGCATAAACGAGATCAATTTGCGCGAGCAGGATATGTATGATTACGCTTCCGCGGTCAATGTGCTCGGTGTGGCTATGGAGCATTTGCAAAAAATCAACGCCGAGCTGTACCGTTCAGCGGTTTACCGGGAGCATAAGGATATGGACGAAATAGAATCCGCCGATACAAACATTGACAATTCTATCGGGGAAATACAGGACGCTATAGAAGAATACCTGATAACGGCGTTTGATAAAGATAAGGAAAAGCACTTCCATGATTTTGTATCGGTTTATAAAGATGAATTTTTGCCGCTCGTTCACAGAGTAAAAACGGATTTTTTCAAAAATGACGATATTGAAGCTGTCCTGAACGCAATCCCGCAGATAAAAGAGATTTCCGCCAAATTGGAAAATTCGATCGCCGCTTCGGTATCCGACAATGTGGAATGGCGCAACGAGGACATAAAGTCAAATCAGGATTTTTCAGCCAACGCTCTGCTCATGCAGAGCATCGCCATAATCATTTCTCTTTTATTCGCGTTGTTTTTCGCGCTTTACCTGTCCGGTAAAGTTGGTAAAATGAGCAAAACTATCGAAGCGCAGGCAGCGCATATCCAGAGCGAAAATGAACGGATGAAGCTGTTGTTGGATACCTCGCCCCTTGCCTGCCGTATATGGGATAAAAACTATCAAATTATTGAGTGCAACGAGGAATCATTAAGACTGTTTGGAGTAAAAAGCCGGCAGGAGCTTTCTGACCGGTACTTTGAATTCCTGCCGGAGTATCAGTCTGACGGGACGAAATCCAAAGAGAGAAAAAAAGAAATACTCGATACGACTTTCGCCGAGGGGCGGAATGTTCTGGAAATATCATACTTCCTGCCGGACGGCACCGAAATTCCCTGTGAGGTCACGCTTGTCCGTGTGATGTACGGGGACGATTATGTTATTGCGGGTTATACCCGTGATTTGCGGGAGCATAAACGGATGATAAGCGTTATTGAAAAACGGGATAACCTTCTTGGCGTTATGAACCGCGCGGCAACGGTATTGCTT
>WRDE01000092.1 GCA_009783605.1 Oscillospiraceae bacterium | reverse complement strand
TGCATCCACAAGAACGGTACCTATTACTACTACTATCCCCATCCCAGCGAGAGCCGCTGGAACGACACCTGGAAGATCGGCGTCGCCACCAGCAAGCACCCGCCGAAGGATTTTACCGATATCGGCTATATCCAAAAGGAAGGCGTCGGCGGCTGGTGCATGATCGACCCGAACATTTTTATTGATGACGACGGACGGAATTATTTGTATTTCGGCGGCGGCAACCAGCCGAAAGCGGTGGAACTGGAGGACGACATGATCGCCGCCAAAGGCGAGGTCATCGACATGATCGGGCTGGAGGACTTCCACGAGGCCTCCTGGGTGTTCAAGCGTAACGGTATCTACTACATGACCTTCTCGGACAACCTCGGCGGCAACAACCGCCTGCGCTACGCCATGAGCGACAGCCCCCTCGGCCCCTGGGACCGCAACGGCATCTACCTGGCGCCCACCGGCTGCGACACCTCCCACGGTTCGGTGGTGGAGTTCAAAGGCCGCTGGTACGCGTTTTATCATAACTGCTCGATTTCCGGCCGCGGCAACCTGCGCAGTGTCTGTGTGGACGAGATGTTCTTCAACGAGGACGGGACGATCCAATTGGTGGAGCAAACCGATGGCCCCTGCGAGGCGGTCGGTCCCGCGCCGGAACCCAACTCCCGCGCCAAAATCTATCCCGGTAAGCTGGCGATCATGGAGGGGACCAAGTTGGGCAAAAACGGCGTGATCCGCGGCTTCGACAACGAGCATGAGGGCGGCAAGGCGTTCTGCTACTGGTCCAAAGTGGACGGCTATGACGGCGGTCGGGTGACGATTCGAGTCAGGTACACCAACCCCTCCGGCGCGCTGAACCGGCTGCGGCTGATCGTCAACGATCAGGACTGGTCGCTGATCAACCTGATCCCCACCCGCAACGGCGACAACTTCACCGGCGACGCGAATTTCACGGTACCGATGAAAGCGGGAATGACGAATATTGTCAAACTGATGGGATTTGACGGGGCGCCGAATGTGGCGGAGATCAAGCTGGAACCGCTGGATTGAAAAGTTAGGTGAAATAAATATTTATGGAGTAAATAAATGAAAATATTTATGAATAGAAAGCAACCCAATCAATCTGAGATTGATCAATATGATAATGCAGAACCTAATATTATCGCAAAATTTGATGATAAGATATCATATACCAATAAAGTTATCTGTATTGGTAATATTTGTGTTGAATTGAGCGAATTATTATGCATAGGAATTAACACAACAGATCAAGGTCCTTTTTTTGATGACATGGCGCTACTTTTGTCGTTATCTCGTAATATAATTGTTATTCCTTCTATGCATCCTGCTTTTTTTGATACGATCACTCAATTGAATAAAGATTTTCCGATTGATTACCAAAAAGTAATTGACGCTTCAAGTTGTGCAGTAAACAAACAGTTCGTATTATGGAGCCGTAAATAAACCAATTTTATTAATTGGCGCAATTATGGAGGTTCTAAATATGCCCCAAACCCTCACCCAAAAAATCCTCGCCGCCCACTGCGGCCTGCCAGAAGTCACCGCCGGTCAGCTGATCGAAGCGGCGGTTGACCTCTGCCTCGGCAACGATATCACCGCGCCCGTCGCCATCAATGAGTTTTACAAATGCGGCGCGGATGCGGTCTTTGACCGGGATAAAATCGCCTTAGTGATGGATCATTTCACCCCCAACAAGGATATCAAAGCCGCCGAACTGGTCAAGCAGACCCGGGAATTCGCCTGCCGACATGGCATCACCCACTTCTACGATGTGGGCCGGATGGGGATCGAGCACGCGCTGCTGCCGGAGCTGGGATTGGTCGGCCCCGGCGACTGCGTGATCGGCGCCGACAGCCATACCTGCACCTACGGCGCGCTGGGCGCCTTCTCGACCGGCGTCGGCTCCACCGATCTCGCCGCCGCGATGATCACCGGCAAGGCGTGGTTCAAGGTGCCGGGGGCGATACAGGTCCGGCTGACCGGTAAACTCCGGCGATTCGTGTCCGGTAAGGACATCATTTTGTACCTGATCGGTTTGATCGGCGTGGACGGCGCGCGGTATCAGTCGCTGGAGTTCACCGGGGAGGGTATACAAAGCCTGTCAATGGACGACCGGTTCACCATCGCCAATATGGCGGTGGAGGCCGGGGCGAAAAACGGGATCTTCCCGGTAGATGACGCCGTGACGGCGTATATTTATAACCGGTTCCAACGTAAACCTAAAATTTTTGCCGCTGACCCCGACGTGGTATACGACCAAACGATTGAAATCGACTTATCCGCGCTGCGCCCCACCGTCGCCTTTCCCCATCTGCCGAGCAACACCCGCCCCATTGACGACTGCGGACAGGTGAAAATCGATCAGGTGGTGATCGGCTCCTGCACCAACGGCCGGATCGGCGATCTGCGGGCCGCCGCCGAAATTCTGCGGGGCAAACAGGTGGCCGCCGGTGTGCGCTGTATCGTCATCCCCGCTACGCAGGAAATCTGGCGGCAGGCGATGCATGAGGGGCTGTTCGACGTCTTCATCACCGCCGGCGCGGCGGTCTCGACCCCCACCTGCGGCCCTTGTTTGGGCGGCCATATGGGTATCCTCGCCGCCGGCGAGCGGTGCGCCGCCACCACTAACCGCAATTTTGTGGGACGGATGGGCCATCCGGAATCGGAGGTATATCTCGTCTCCCCGGCGGTGGCCGCCGCCAGCGCGGTGACCGGGTATCTGGCCGATCCGGCGGCGGTGATGTGACGACACCGACATATTCATAAATTATTTACTTCCAGCAGTTGCAATCCTCATAAAAATACGGTAAAATAAACCTGAACGAGATTTGTTGGGAGTGGTTTATTATGCAGCAGCCCATCACGCTGGATACCCGGTATATAGACGGGTTTGTACGCGCACACGAAATAGCGGCTTTGCAGCCGCAGGTGGATGCGGCCCACACCATGCTGCACCAGAAAACCGGACCCGGCCATGATTTTCTGGGGTGGCTGACGCTGCCCCGGGACTATGACAAAGAGGAATGTTTACGCATTAAGACCGTCGCCAAGCGGATTCAGGCCGACACCGATCTGTTTATCGTGATCGGAATCGGCGGCTCCTATCTGGGAGCCCGCGCGGTGACGGAATTTTTGCATTCGCCCAACTATAATCTGCTCTGCAAGGATACCCCGCGGGTTGTATTCGCCGGCAACAGTATCAGCGCCCAAGCGCTGAACGAAATATTGGCGCTCTGCGAAGGACGGCGGGTATCGGTCAACGTGATCTCCAAATCCGGCACCACCACCGAACCCGCCATCGCTTTCCGGGCGCTGCGGGACCATCTCGTAAAAACTGTCGGCGCCGAGGAGACCCGGCGGAGAATTTATGTCACCACCGACCGGGTAAAAGGCACGCTGAAAGGGCTGGCCGACCGGGAAGGGTATGAGACTTTCGCGGTGCCGGACGATATCGGCGGGCGCTTTTCGGTGCTGACCGCGGTGGGGCTGCTGCCGATCGCGGTGGCCGGCTGCGACATTGACGGGCTGATGGCCGGCGCCGCCGCCGCGATGGAATCCTTTGACAATCCGGATATCCATTTTAACGACTGCTATCGATACGCCTGCGCCCGCAACATACTGCTGCGCCGCGGCCGGGCGGTGGAGCTGATGGTGAGCTATGAGCCCTGCTGGGCGATGATGTCCGAGTGGTGGAAGCAGCTGTTCGGGGAGAGCGAAGGCAAGGACGGCAAGGGCTTATACCCCGCGTCAGCCATTTTTTCCACCGACCTGCATTCGCTGGGCCAGTTTATCCAGGACGGCAGCCGGATCCTGTTTGAGACGGCGGTGCTGATCGGCGATACGGGAGATACCTTTATCATCGGCAATGACCCGGAGGATATTGACGGGCTGAATTTCCTCGCCGGAAAGCCGCTGTCCTATGTCAACAACAAGGCTTTTGAAGGCACCGTGCTGGCCCACGCCGACGGCGGAACCCCGTCATTGGTGATCCGGGTGCCCCGCCGGGACGCCTGGCATCTGGGCTACCTGCTCTATTTCTTTGAAAAGGCCTGCGCGATATCCGGTTACATATTGGGGGTCAACCCCTTTGACCAGCCGGGCGTGGAGGATTATAAGCGCAATATGTTCGCGCTGTTGGGCAAGCCCGGATATGAGGCTGAGCGGGCGGCGCTGGAAAAAAGGCTAAACGATTAATCGCCGCCGAAAGCGGTAACAATATCAGGGAGGAATTATCATGATTTCAGTAATCCTGGGCAACAAAGGCTCTGGCAAAACCAAAAAGATCATTGATCTGTGCGTCAAAGCGACCGCCGAATCAAAAGGCAATGTCATTTTTATCGAAAAAGACAATACCCTGACCTACGACCTGTCTTACAAGACCCGGCTGGTGGCCGCCGACGAATACGGTATCAGCGGCTATGACGCTTTTTACGGGTTTATCGCCGGTATGTGCGCCGGAGACTATGATATCACCGATATCTTTGTGGATTCTACCCTCAAAATCGGTGGGCGGGATTATGAAAAATTGGCCGCGTTTCTGGAGCGGCTAAAGGATCTATCGGTCAGGATCGTGCTGACCGTCTCGGCGGATAAAGAGGAACTGCCCGAAGCGGTGGCAAAATATGCGATAGAATAATTGTACATTATACATTGACGAAGAGGTACAACCTATGGCCGCCTTTTGGTATGAGGGCAACCGCAACACAGCCGAAAATGAGCGCCAAAACGGCGGCGTCACCTATTATATCCGCGGGCTGCGGGAGGTGGACGGCGGCCGTTTTGAGCGGTATGCCGTCAAAACCCATTTTATCGAACGCGGTGAGGATCTGATTGCGGTGCTGCGCCGGTATGTGTCGCCGCTGTATCAGTCCGGCGATATCGTGATGCTGGGCGAAAAAGTCGTCTCGATGTGCCAGAATAACACGGTCGAGATGAAAGATGTAAAGCTGGGGTTCTGGGCGAAATTCCTCTCCCGGTTTGCCACCCGCAATGAACACGGTATTGGGATGGATGAGCCGTACAAGCTCCAGTTAGCCATCAACCTGAAGGGGCTGCCGAAAATCCTCTGGGCCTCCTTCGCCGGCGGGATCTGCCGGCTGTTCGGCAGACGCGGTGTATTTTATAAGATCGTCGGGCAGGATATTGCCGGCATCGACGGTTTTTACAGCCACTCGTCTTTTGAGGTATACCATACGCTGGCGGTGCTCAACCCGAAAGAGCCGGACGCGGTATGCGCCCGGGTGCTGGCGGAATTGGCAATGAGCTGTGTCATTGTCGACGCCAACGATATCTCGGTGGAGGTGCTCGGGAAATCGCCGGACCTGGCGGAAAAATCCGACGGGTATCTGGCCGATCTGATCGAGGACAACCCTGCCGGGCAGGACGACGAGCTGACGCCGTTCGTGTTGGTGCGGGATATCGGCGGCGCCGAAGCCGAGCCGTATGTGCCGCTTAAGGCAGTTGACAGTTGACAAGGGACAGTTGATAGTTATCTCCAACCCCTGTGGTGGGGTATTGGGATAAACGGAATGCCACACGGGGCGGGGAATCAACCCTGATAAATTTTAAAAAGCCGTTGACAAGAAACAGGCGGGGTGGTATACTATCTGCGCGTCAATACGCAAGACGCGTTTACGCAAGATATGCGAGAGTGCTGGAACTGGCAGACAGGCACGTTTGAGGGGCGTGTGTCTCATGGCGTACGGGTTCAAGTCCCGTCTCTCGCATTTTACCGCGCTTATCTTTGAAATAGGCGCGCAACTAATTAATTGAAAGGAGCTATTCCAATGAAAAAAGTGTTATCCGTCGCGTTGATCATCTGTGTTCTGATCCCCATGCTGGCCGCCTGCGGTTCCGAAAAAATGGCAGATTATGTCAAATTGCAGAATGATGAATTTGCGTCAACAATCAACAGCGCCGAGGTAAACGGCAGCTGCAAAGCGAGCGGCAGTACACTGATCTTTTCTTACAAAATGTCGATGATTGCAGACAAAGAAACCGCCGAATTAATACTTGATAGCACCGATGAGGCCAATGCTAAATTATTGTCGCAGGCTAAATCTGCCGATATAGGCTGCAAGGCTGTGATCGTTGAATATTTAGACGCGAGCGGAAATGTGCTGGCTTCTAAAGAATACAAATAGGATCCGTCCGCGTTGTTTACCCGTATCCGCGCCGAGCATATAAAATCCGAAACACTCGGCTGCCGTTCCGGCAGCCGGACGGTTCGGATTTATATTTTATAGTCAAGAGGGATTGATTATGAACGACATTCTTTACACAGCCAATAACCGCTTTTTTATCAAATCCGACGACGGCGTCAGGGAATATACCTCCCGGCGGATTACAAAATATTATGAAAACGTCAGAAGTATCCGGCGGCGGCATGAATGGAAGACCAGCGGCGAAGGCGCGAAATTTATCGGCGCGTATGATCCTGGAGCCGACGGGGAAGAGGAGAATCATCAAACACAGATCAACGGCGTCGCCGGAAATGGCGGCGGATGGGTCTATTCGGTGACGCTGGGCGATGTGGGAGGATTATGCGGAAAAACCGCCGCCGATGACGCCGAGGAAGAACATATCTTTTCCAGCAATACGGTGCAGATTTACCGGATATCCGTTTCCGGTAACCGGTGTGCCGCCAGCGTCGGCGATTTGTTCGAGCGGCATATCGCGGTATTTGACCTGGCGGCGGGACAATACCGGGAGCTGACCGAAGGGAATGTGCGGGAGGATTATCCCGCGTATTCCCGGAACGGGGATAAAATCTTCTTCTCCTCCGCCGGCCTCGCCGTATCCGCCGACGGATATCCGGTCGGCGCAGGCCCGTCCGGTATATTTTGTTACGATACCCGGACCGACAGCATGGAAGAACTGCTCATGGCGGAGGAGTATGATTATCTCGCGCCCCGGGAGGACCGGGACGGCAATCTGCTGTTCATCCGGCGCCCGTATAAAAGCGGCCGGGACAGCGGCAATATCCTCAAGGATATCCTGCTGTTCCCGGTACGGCTCATCCGGGCGATCGGCGGCCTGCTCAATCTTTTTTCGGTCATTTTCGGCGGCGAATCGCTGCGCTCCGGCCAATCCGCCCGGGATGTGAAAGCCAAGAGGAAAAAAGAGAAGGATCTGTTTTTTGACGGCAACGTTATTCAAGCGCAACAGACATTAAAGGAAAACCAACGCCGCGGCGAAAAATTCCCCGGAATCATCCCGCATAAATGGGAGCTGGTCCGGGCGGATAAGGACGGCGAACAGACGGTTCTGAAAAAAGGCGTGATGGACTATACCCTCTGCGAAAACGGCGATATCGTCTATTCCAACGGCAGCGCCGTCATCCGCCTGCCGGCGTCCGGCGGCGAACAATTAGTAGATAAATGCCGGATGGCGCACCATATTACAGAACTATG
>WRDE01000091.1 GCA_009783605.1 Oscillospiraceae bacterium | reverse complement strand
TTGATACCTGCTGTGAACAGGAACGAATTAATGAATGACGAACAGTATTTTGTAAATCACCCCATCCGGTAATTTCACCAAGAATACAGAGCTCCAATCTTGTCGCGTCGGCGTAATCATAATTATTGGCATACGGAGGAGACGTAATGACTAAATCCACGGTGTTTTTTAATGGATTGTATGGTATTCTTGCGTCGTGCTGGATAATGGAGCTACGATTGCAGCCGGTTACAGCCGGGCGAAAAGATATTATATCATAGCACATTCGTGAAATTTGTTCTATAAAAGCGTGATATACATTTAACACGTTTACCTTGGATTTGCCCGGCAGCAAATATTGCCATTGCGCAGTTCCGGCATGGGATGTGGAGCGGAGAATAGATAAAAAAGCCAGCCAGCACAAGTGATATTCATTGGAACCGTCATTAAAATTTTTAAGCGCATATTTCAGATTATCAATAGCCGTTAAATTCATTTTATCGTAGCAACGATAGACAATATTGGGATAGAAATCTAATTCTTTTGAAGCGTTTTGAGCGGACATAACAATATTGTTTGCATATTCCCTTAATGAAAATACATCTGTATCCCACAACAGTTTAACAGATGCTATTTTAGCGATCAATGGATGAGCTTCAAATCCGATACTTCGTATTCCCATTTGTTCCGCCGCAAGCAAAGTGGTTCCGGAACCTGCAAATGGATCCAAAACAACAAAATCAGTAGTATTTAAAACAGAGATATTCCTTTTACTTACATTGTCAGATATCGTTTTTTCAACCCATTTTGCTGAAAAGCCTGCGGAGTATTTAAACCAGCGATGTATTGGAAGTTTCATGTTGTCGGAAAATGTTGAGGATAAATCAATAGCGGGTTTATCAACATTATGAGATGGAAAAAATGACATTTGAACAGGCAAAGAAAGTTGATTGGCGCCAGACATATTACATCACCCCGTTTTATGGATTCAATTCATCAGCAACGCATTCTGCATCTTCGCCGCGGTTACGGTGTTTTTCATCAGCATCGCGATAGTCATCGGGCCGACGCCGCCGGGGACCGGGGTGATATAGCCGGCGACCGGCTCGGCCGATTTAAAATCCACGTCGCCGTACAGCTTGTCGTTTTGGTCCCGGTTGATACCCACGTCAATGACCGCCGCGCCGGGTTTGATCATGTCGCCGGTGATGAATCTGGGCCGGCGCATGGCGACGACTAAGATATCGGCGCCCCGGCAGATCTCTTTGAGATTTTTCGTCTTGGAATGGCAGATCGTGACGGTGGCGTCGGCATGGAGCATCAGCATCGCCATCGGCTTGCCGACGATATCGCTGCGGCCAATCACCACACAGTTTTTGCCGGCAACCTCCACCCCTTCGGCCCGGAGCAGCGCCATTACGCCGGCGGGGGTGCAGGGGAGAAACGCGTAATCGCCGCGCATGATCCGGCCCACGTTGACCGGATGGAAGGCGTCCACGTCCTTGGCCGGCGACACCGCCTGGATGACGGCGTTCATGTCGATATGGGGCGGCAGCGGCGACTGGGGCAGGATGCCGCTGATATCGCTGCGGTTATTCAGGCTGGCGATCAGCGCCAGCAGCTCATCCTCGGAAGTGTCAGCCGGCAGCAGAAATTCCTCGGAATAGATGCCGGACTCGGCGCAGGCGAGCTTTTTGTGGTTGACATAGACCCAGGAAGCCGGGTCGTCGCCCACTAAGATCACCGCCAGACCGGGGATGACGCCTCGTTCTTTCAACAATGCAGTCTCGGCGGCCAGCTCGGCCCGGATACGGGCGGCGGCGGCCTTGCCGTCAATGATTTTCGCCATCTATTCACCCTCCGGCTGGTCAACGTTTTCCGGTTCGGTATCCTCTTCCGGTCCATCGACATAATCCGCTTCCGCTTCAACGGCGGTTTCATCCTCTGCGTCCGCTGGTTCATACATGGTTACGCTTTCCTCATCATCCGCAGTTTCCGCCCCCTCCACCGGCAACGCCTTCGGCAGACGGCTTTCGCGGTTTTTGAACACAAAGAACAGGATAACGCCGCCGATCACGCAGAGCACCGCCATCAGCTGGGAGACCTTCATCGAACCGAGATACAGCGAATCCGCCCGCAGACTTTCAATGAAGAAGCGGCCGATGCCGTACCAGGAGAGGTAGAGCGAGAAGAGCATCCCCTTGAATTTATAGGCGCGTTTGGACAGGATATGCAGCAGCACAAACCCGAGGACGCACCACAGAAATTCGTAGAAGAAGGTGGGATGTACCGGATCTCCCAATTTATAGTATTTGGTGGCGTTAAACAGCGTCTCACCCGTCTTGATTTTATCGCCGTTCATACCCCAGGGCAGGGTGGTGTTGCCGCCGAAAGCCTCCTGGTTGAAAAAGTTGCCCCAGCGGCCGATGCCCTGGCCGATCAGAAAGCCCAACGCCCCCAGATCGAACAGCGCGAGGGTGTTGACCTTGCGGACCCGGCACATCCACAGCGCGGTCAGGAAGGCGAAGATGATGCCGCCGTAGATGGCCAGCCCGCCGTTCCAGATCTCGAAAAACTTGCCCGGATTTTCAAAATAGGATTTGGTATCGTGGGTAAAGAGCACAAAATACAGCCGGGCGCCCAAGAAGGCAAACAGGGTGGAGACCAGCACCACGTCGATCAGCCGGTCGGAATCCACCCCGAAATGCTTGCTGCGGCGCAGGGCATAGATGACCGCCAGCAGAAAGCCGACCGCGATAATCAGCCCGTACCACCGGATCGAAAAGTCGTTGCCGAACAGCTTGAACTCGACTAAAGTCTCCGAAATGTCAAAGCTCCAGCCCAACTTGGGAAATTCGATGTTTGCGAGAAATGTAAACATGATGGGTGCCTTCCTTTCGTTATGGGGGTATGTGGATGATGAGGGGGCAGGATTTAGGGGATAGGGAATAGGCCGTGGGGGCGACCGTCCCCGGTCGCCCGGATACTACGGAACATATTAATCGTTTCCGATCGGCTTAATGATGGACAAGCTCGCCTGCTCGGGATATAGATTCTCCGCCAGCATCGCCGCGACGTCGTTCACCGTCAGCGCGGCGGCGGCGTCGAGGTAGCCGAAGGGCTCCCGGCCGTAAAAATAATCCGAAATCAGGATATCCCCGCAGTTTTCCACGTCGTTGAGAGAGGCCGTCATACGGCCATAGAGGGCATTGCGGGCTTCGGCGAACAATTCCTCATCGATGCCGTCCCTGCGCAGCTGCGCGATCTCCTGGTGGACCGCGGCGGCCACCGCGTCGGGGTCGCGGGATTCGCCGGCGAACAGCCAGACGCCGTAGCCCGGGCCGTCGAAAAATTCCGACCCGAAGGAGGGGTTGATCAGCCCTTCGGCCATCAGCCGCGCGTACAGGGCGGAGGATTTTCCGGCCAGCAGCTCCAGCAGCACCGCGGCGGCCGCCATCGGGGTGGCCTCGACGCAGGCATTGCCGGCGGCGGGATATTTGAATCCGAGATAAAACAGCGGCGCGGCGACCGGCATCGCCTGCTCCACCCGGGCTTTGACCACCTCCGGCGGTTCGGCGATAACCGCCCGCTCCAGCTTGAATTCCCCCGCCGGTTTCAGCAGCTTATCGGCGATCTCCAACACCTGATCGGCGGTGACGTTTCCGGCGACGGCCAGCGCCATATTGCGCAGATTATAGAATTGATTATAGCACCCGTAGAGCAGCTCCGGCGTGATTTCGGCGATGGATTCCAGCGTGCCGGCGATGTCGATTTTGATCGGATGGAGGTGATACATCGCCTCCAATAAATTATATAGCACGCACCGGGCCGGGGAATCGTTGCACATCTGGATCTCCTGGGCGATGATCCCCTGTTCCTTGGCCACTGTTTCGGCAGTGAAATAGGGGTCCTGCACAAAATTCAACAGGATTTTCAAGGAGGGGCGGATATCGCCGGTGCAGGAGAAGAGATAGGCGGTGCGGTCAAAGCTGGTATACGCGTTGGCCGAAGCGCCGGTTTTGGCGTATTGGGCAAAGGCGTCGCAATCCTCGTTCTCGAACAGCTTGTGCTCCAGATAATGGGCGATGCCGGCGGGCACCTCGGTGCGCTGGCCGCCGATATCAAATATATTGTCGATCGAGCCGTATTTCGTGGCGAAAACCGCATAGCTGCTCTTGTAGCCGGGCTTTTCCCAGACGAAAATCGGCATCCCCGACGGGTGGTCGATCCGGATACAGCTCTCGCCGGTCCGCTGGTTGACGATGGTGGTTTTAACCGCCTCACTCATCCGTTTCGCCCCCTTCCGTTCCTTTCAGGATATAGACCGCGTCCAAAGTCACCTTTTTGGCGACCGCCACCACCTCCGCCAACGTCACGTCGGCCAGATGGTCGGCCGCCTGGACCGGCGTCACAAAATCCGGCAGCAGCGCGTAGCCGAGGTACCAGCCGGATTGGGTGGACTGGAGATCGTCCACCGAACTGAACTGGGTGATAACCGCCCGGCGGGCGGATTCCAGATCCTCGTCGGTGACGATGCCCCCCTGGAGCAGCCGCAGCTGCCGCAGGATCTCGGAGCGGGCTTTATCAATCATATCGTATTCCACCCCGCAGTCGACCAGCAGAATCCCCTTGAAACGGTCGTAGGTAGAGGAACAGTAGTAGCAGAGGCTCATCTTCTCGCGCACGTTTTTGAACAGCATGGAATACGGCGTCGCGCCGAACAGGGCGTTCATCAGCCGGGCGGACAGTGCCTGTTTGGCCGGTTCGGTGATGCCGAGCCGGAAGCCCAGCACCATTTTGCACTGGTTGACCGCCATCTCCTCGGTCCGGTTTTTCAATTCCGCGTCCCGCTGCGGCATCGCCGGCTCGGTGCCGCAGGTTACCGGCGCCCGCTCGAATGCATTAAACGCGGCGGCAAAGGCCGCGGAGATGGCCGCCGAATCCTGGTTCCCCTGATAAATGATCTGCACCCGTGCCGTCGCCAGCACCCGTTTCCAGGCATCGGTGATCTGCCGCGCGGTCAGCGCCTTTACCCCGTCGACGGTGCCGTAGCGGTTGACGGCGTACCGCTCACCCTCACAGACCAATTTTTCGCACTGGTGCCGGGCGTACAGCCGTTTTTCGTTGATCTCGGATTCGATCTCCTCTAACAGACAGCGGCGCTCCTGCTCAATATCCGCCTCCCGGAATAAGTCATTCTCCAGCGCCGGCTCAAACAGCATCCCGCGCAGCAGTTCGGCCACCGCGGCGGAGACCGGTTCGCCGTCGAGGGCGTAGCGGTCGTCGATGGAGGAGGCCCGCAGCAGCAATACCTGTGATTCGCCGATGCGGGATACCTCGCCCGATACCCGGGCGCCGTAGAGCCGGTTCAGCTGCCGGTTCAGAGCGGTGAAATCGGGATAGGCGGCACAGCCGCGCCGCAGCAGAAACGGCAGAATCGCCTGTTCCGATGCGGTGGCTTCTTCCAACGGCAAAAACAGCGCTACCGTCAGGCAGACGGTCTTGAACCGGTCGTCCGGCAGCGATAAAAACTTAACGCCTTCGCAGAGGGTTTGGTTGTGTATCGGGAGAGTCATGTCGGTCACTCCAATGATTAGGAATAATAGAATAACAATAAATTTATAATAGTATAACAAATAAATCCGATAATGACAACCGGAAAAAGAAAAATATTTGGCAAAACGCTATCGAGATATTAAAAAATAATCCGCCGCTGTGTGACACGGCGGCGGACAGGGGATGTATTTTGTGATTATTCTTTGAAGAATATCGGCTGATAAATAGTGTGACTTGTTTCGATTTCCGTCGGCTCAATATCCAATTCTTTCGGACTATCATCATAAAAAGTGTAGTCTATCCGATACTCCGCAAAATATTTTCCGGTATCATCCTCCATAAAGCCCGGACCATGTATGGTATAATTTTCAATATCCAGATCGGCCAGCTGACACAGCATCGCCGTATAGGTTTTTTCCTTGTCGATTTCCGGCAATGCCATACACTTATTATAGAAATATTCGGCATATCCTATATTTGGAGCGTAATAATATATGACGTCGCTATTTCCTTTTATTAAAACCGGAATGTTGTCGTATATCCCATACCCCTGGACATATCTAATCCTCATAAAATTCAATAAATATGCGTGCCCGTTATAATCCGGTTTACAGGAATCCAGCACATAATCGTTTATCAACACAGGATCATATATTTTCCTGAGAAAAGCCAATGCCTTTTCAACCGCCGCTTCCCGCCCGTTTTCCCATGCTTTCGATTCGATAATTCCGCCGCGTTCAAATTCTTCACCCGAAAAAATATTTTCGCAAAAAATAATGTGGCATAATACATTTGTGCAGGAAAAGAAACTATAAATATTTTCGGTTCCTTCTTCAATATACGTGTCATAAGCGGTATATATTTTTTTATAGTCTGAATTGGGATCATCAATAATACCTCGATGTGATTCCTGATAAATCAAATCAATTGATTTTCCATCGAAAGAAAATGTTCGTTTGGCGGGAACCTGTTCATCGATATAGTCAGTGTTTTCCGTAAATTTTTCGGATTCTTCCATCATGGCCGTTTCTACTTCGGAAACCGCTCGTAAAATTTCATCGCGGTCATACAACCATCCGTTTTCATCGGCAGCAGAATTTTTCATGTTGCAGGCGGTCAGGGATAAAATGAAACTAAAAGCGATGATAAGTATCCAATATTTTTTCATAAGAGAATCCCTCCCGTTTTGTCGTTGACGTATATCATGCCGCAAATAGTATATTCCTGTTTTTCCCATATGTCAATGGTTTTGAGATTTTAATTTTCTAAAATTTTTAATGTACACCATATTTTGCAATAATATTTATTGACAAATATTTGAAACCTGTCATAATGAGAATAGAGATAATAAAGAAAGGCGGTATTCCTGATGAGCTTGCTGAAAAAATTCATGAGTCTGGCATTGTGCGCCGTATTGACGGCTTCGCTGTTCTTATCCTCCGGCGTTTTTATGGTTTCGGCGAAAAAGAGCGATTTTGTGGTAGAGGGCACGGTTTTGGTAGAGTATATCGGAGAGGATTCCGAAGTGGTAATCCCCTCGGATATGGGGATCACCGAGATCGGCGATTACGCTTTCGCGTGGAGCTGGGATATCACCAGTGTCACCGTCCCGGACAGTGTGATCAAAATCGGCGAATTGACCTTCGTTATGTGCGAAGGTCTGGAAGAGATCAAAATCGGCGCCGGCAACCCCGCGTATTCCAGCGTCAGCGGCGTGTTGTTCAACAAGGCAAAAACCCTGCTGGTCCGGTATCCGGCGGGAAAACCCCAGGTATCGTATACCATTCCGAACGGTGTGACAGCTATCGGCAGCTATGCTTTTGGCGGGTGCGCGGTTCTGACTAATATCGTCATCCCGACCGGCGTGCAGACGATAGGGGTGCAAGCCTTTTATGGCTGCTGGG
>WRDE01000090.1 GCA_009783605.1 Oscillospiraceae bacterium | reverse complement strand
TGGAACCGCATATGCCGGCGGACAAGATCCGATATTTGATGGGGGTCGGTACCCCGGTCAACATCGTGGAGGCGGTGGCGCGGGGCGTCGACCTGTTCGACTGTGTGATGCCGGCGCGCAATGCCCGCCACGGTCACATTTTCACCTGGTCCGGCCGGATGAATATATTGAATCAAAAATATGAAACCGACCCGCTGCCGTTGGACGGCCAATGTGACTGCCCGACCTGCCGCCGGCACTCCCGCGGGTATATCCGCCATCTGTTCAAAGCGGGGGAGATGCTGGCCATGCGGCTCTGCGTCATCCACAACCTGTATTTTTACAATACCCTGATGAAAAAAATCCGCGATTCATTAGAGGATGGCTCCTTCCGGCAATTTTACGCGCAATACCGGGAGACATTGGATGCAAGAATATAAAAAGACGCACAAAATAACACTATCCGCAATCAAAATTATATAAAATGGGATACTCGCAGATGTAAATACTATAAATGTAATTGCGGGATGCATAAAATTAAAAAAATGACGGGTGAACACGCTGAATGATAAAAAAGCTATGGCCGTTTTTAAAACCTTTTCGGAAACATTGTATCTTCGGACCGCTGGCAAAATTTACCGAAGCGGTGCTGGAGCTGTTTTTGCCGCTGATCATGGCCCGGGTGATCGACCACGGTATTGTGGGCGGGGACAGGGTATATGTGTACCGCTGGGGCGCGGTGATGCTGGGGATCGTGGCGGGCGGATACGGACTGGCGCTGATCTGCCAGTATGTGGCGTCGCTGGCGTCTCAGGGGTTCGGCGCCAGGCTGCGGTCGGCGGTGTTCGCGCATATCCTCTCCCTCTCGCTGGCCCAGACGGAAAAATTCGGCGTCTCTACCATGATTAACCGGGTCACCGAGGATATTCGCCAGATAGAATTCGGTCTGGCGATGATGATCCGGCTGGCGGTGCGCGCGCCGTTCCTGTCAATCGGCAGTATGGTGATGGCGATGACCATCAATTTTCGGCTTTCGCTGATCATTATCGCCTCGGTGCCGTTGATGATTGTGATGATATGGGGGATGATGCGGGCGATTCTTCCGCTCCAGCGGCTGGCACAGCGGCGGATGGACGCGATCACCCGGATTGTACGGGAAAATCTGTCGGGGGTGCGGGTGATCCGGGCGTTTGTCCGGGAAGGGCAGGAGACTGAACGGTTCTCAAAAACCGTGACGCGGCATACCAATGCTGCCATGATGGCCGGCCGGCTGTCGGCGCTTATCAATCCGGCGACCGCCTTAGTGGTGAACCTGTCGGTGGCGGCCATCCTCTGGGCCGGAGATTTCCAGATCCAGGCCGGCGGGATGACGCCGGGCGAGTTAGTCGCGTTTATCGGCTACGTCAACCAGAATCTGCTGGCTGTCACGGTACTGACCCAGATGATGCCCTGGTTTACCCGCGCGTATGCCGGCGGCGGCCGGGTGGTGGAGCTGTTGGACACCAAACCGCTGATAACCGATTACGCAGGGGAGAATGAAACCGGGGATCAAAAGGATGATAGCTGTAAAAGTGATAGAGATAATGTAAATAATATAAATTCAGACGAATCGCTGAACCCGGAAAAAAACAGCCCGGCGGTTGCGTTCTCCCATGTGTATTTCGGCTACGGAAACGCCGAGCCGGTATTGGAGGACGTCTCCTTTTCGATAAAAGCGGGATCGGTTACTGGGATCGTGGGCGGTACCGGAGCCGGCAAGAGTACCCTGATCAGGCTGCTGCTGCGGCTGTATGACGTGACCGGCGGCACGGTTTTGGTCGAAGGAACCGATGTGAAGCGCTATAGACTGGAACAGCTGCGGGAGCGCATCGGGTATGTGCCGCAGCGGGTGGAGCTGTTCGCTGGCGCCGTCGCCGAAAACATCCGGTGGGGAAAGGAAGAGGCGACAGATGATGAGGTTGAACAAGCGGTGCGGGCGGCCCAGGCTGACAGATTCATCCGGAGGATGCCGGACAGCTATAACACGGTTTTGGAACACGGCGGAATGAATCTCTCCGGCGGCCAGCGGCAGCGGATAGCCATCGCCCGGGCGTTAGTGCGGCGCCCGTCGATATTGGTATTGGACGATACCGCCAGCGCGCTGGATTATGTCACCGACAACGCGCTGCGGGATGCCCTGCGGAGCCTGCCCTGGCAGGTGACGGTGCTGATCATCTCCCAGCGGATCAAGGCGGTCACCCACGCCGACGATATTCTGGTGTTGGACGAGGGACGCCTGATCGCCCGGGGAAAACACGAGGAACTGTTGGAAAACTGTGAGATATACCGCCAGACATGGGAGTTGAACACAGAAAATGAGTGAGCCGGTCCTGTTGGATAAAATCGCGTCGGTACCGCTGCGGAATAAACTCAAGCTGCTGCTGATGCTGCTGCGGAATATCCGGCTGCTGGCCGCGCCGCTGGCCGGCGTGGTGATCTGCGCCGTCGGCGGCAGCTACGCGCTGATGACGACCCCCCGGCTGATCGGTGAGCTGATCGACCGGCTCGGTACCGGCAGTGATTTTTTATCCGAGCTGCTGCCGCGGCTGGCGGTTATCGCGGCCCTGTTTATCGCCGCCGCCTTCCTGAACTGGCTGACCGCCATTTTTGCCAATATGGCTGCCAACCGCACGGCCAAAATGTTCCGGACGGCACTGTTCCAAAAGCTCCAGCGGCTGCCGCTGAGCTATCTCGACACCCGCTCCCGGGGCGACGTGATGAACCGCTTCAGCGGCTGTATCGACGCGGTGAGCGACGGGCTGAACCAGGGCTTAGTCCAGTTGGTAAACGGCCTGTCCACCGTGATACTGGCCTTGATATTCATGTTACAGATGAAACCGGCGGTGACGTTGGTGGCGGTGCTGACGACGCCGCTCTGCTTCGGCGTGGGTTTTGTGATCACCCGTTACGGCGCCCGGCGGTTCCGGGAACAGGCGGCGGCGCAGGGCGCGCTGAGCGGATACACCGAGGAGATGATAACCGGACAGGTCACAGTTGCCGCGTTTAACCGGGAGAAAGCCGTACAAAAACAGTTCGGGCAATTGAATGAGGCGCTGTATCAGGCCGGCTACCGCGCCCAATTCGCCTCGGCATTGGTCAACCCATCCACCCGTTTGGTCACCAATCTGACCTATGTGCTGGTCGGCGTCGGCGCGGTGCTGTATGGCCTGTCGGCCGGCACCGTGTCCAGCTTTTTGTCCTATACCGCCGGCTTTTCCCGCCCCTTCAACGATATCAGCGCCGTATCGATGCAGCTGCAGCAGGCCTTCGCCTCGGCCGAACGGATCTTTGACCTGCTCGACCGGCCGGACCAGCCGGCGGACGGGGAAAATGCCGCCGTGCTGGCGCTGCCGGAAGGTGAGGTGGTATTTGACCGGGTCACCTTTTCCTACCGCCCGGATCAGCCGGTGATCAGGAATTTCTCGCTGTCGGTAAAGCCGGGACAGACGGTGGCGATCGTGGGCCGGACCGGCGCCGGCAAGACGACGTTGGTCAACCTGCTGATGCGTTTTTATGAGATACAGGACGGCAATATCCGGATTGACGGGCAGGATATCCGCTTGCTGACCCGGGAGAGCCTGTCCCGCAGCTTCGGCATGGTGCTGCAGGACAGCTGGCTGTTCGCCGGCACCATCGCCGAGAATATCGCTTACGGAAAGCCGGACGCTGCCCCGGAGGAGATCGAAAAAGCCGCGCGGGCCGCCCATGCCCACGGTTTCATCCGCCGCCTGCCGAAAGGATATAAGACCATGATCGACGGGGAGAGCGGCAACCTGTCGGCCGGCCAGCGCCAGCAGCTGACCATCGCCCGGGCGATGCTGGCCGACCCGCCGATATTGATCTTGGATGAGGCGACCAGCTCGGTGGATATCCTGACCGAAGCCCGGATTCAGCGGGCGTTCCGCCAGATGACCGCCGGAAAAACTGCCTTCATCATCGCCCACCGGCTATCCACCGTCCGGAATGCCGACACCATCGTGGTATTAGACCGCGGCAATATCGTAGAAACCGGAAACCACCGCCAATTGCTCGAAAAAGACGGTTTTTACGCCCAACTATACCGCAGTTATACCAATATTAAAGGATAAATACCCAGAAATATTGGAGAAAAGCATATTGTAATTTTAGATTTAGAGGTATATAGTTAGTTGCCAGTGGATAGTGATTAGTGGCGAGTGATTAGTGATCAGCAGTCAGTGGCCAGTGATCAGAAAATAGTTGTCCTATGAATACTTACTAATCACTAACCACTGACCACTAATCACTAAAAAAGGGTGACTTTTTATCGAAAACATTATCAACCGGATTGTGGAGATGGACCGCAGGGCTAAGGCTATTACCGACGCGGCGCGGCAGGAGAAGCTCCAGGCTGAGGCGGAGATAAACGCCCGGGCGGAGGAGATCCGGGCGGAATATTTAGAACGGGCCCGCCGGCGTATTGTCTTCAACAATCAGACCGAACGGGAATTGGCGGAGGAACAATGGCGGAAGCGCGCCGGCCTTTACGCGGAGCAGGAGAAAAATTTAGAAAGCAAATATACCGAAAATGCGGATCTATGGGTGGAAACCGTCGTAAAAAGAGCGTTGGAGTGACAGCTGTTGCCAAAAAAAATATCAGAATATTCCGCCAACGTGATCCTGGCCAAGGCGCGGGCCATGTATGGCCGGGCGCTGACGCCCGCAGATTACAGCCGGCTGCTGAATGTGCGCAGCGTCAGCGAGATCGCCGCCTATCTGAAACATGAGACGCATTATGCCGAGGTATTGGCCGATATCAACGAATCCACCGTCCACCGGGGCCATCTGGAGGCGCTGCTGCGGCGAAAACTCTGGATCGATTACGGTCGTCTGGTGCGGTACGACAACGCGGTAGGGATGCACCTCTCGTCCTATATCATCCAAAGGGAAGAGATCGGGATGATTCTGCTCTGTCTGCGGCTGATGAACGCCGGACGCGGGCAGGAACTGGTGCTGTCCGCGCCGCCGCAGTTTACCGCGCTTTCCAAATTGAACCCGGTTATCATGGGACAGGCCGAAAATTTTGAGGAATTGCTGGAGGCCGCCGCCGGAACGGGATATCACAAATTGCTGCGTCCGTTAGCCATGACCGACAGAGCGCCGACCGTCACACAGGTGGAGACGGTGCTGTATACCCATTTATTCGGAAAACTCAATACCCTCATCGCCGGAACCTCCGGAGAACAGCGCAGACAGCTGCAAAGCCTCTGCGGCATACAGCAGGATATCCAAAACGTCACCCGGATCCTGCGCTTGAAGAGTTATTTTCAAGCCGACGCCGAAACCATACGGAGCAACCTGATCCCCGCCGGCGGCCGGATAAGCAAAAAAGCGATGGCGGCGATGATCGGGGCGCCGACAGCGGAAGAGGCCCGGGAGATATTTTTCTCCACCGCCGCCGGACGCCGGATCCCGCAGTCACTGCGGCAATATGAATTCAATTTGGTCCGGCAGGCCCCTTATTTCGGCGCGCGGTATCATATCCATTTTTCAACCTGGCCGATGGTGGTACTGATGGCGTATATGCTGCTGTTGGAAAACGAATTGGACGATATCGTCAACATCATAGAAGGCGTCCGCTACCGGCTGCCGGGCGAGGAAATCCGGACAATGCTGGTAGCGGGGGCTAAATAATTGACAGTTGACAGTTAATTTGCAATTTGAAAAGGGGGTTGAATCTGTTGGCGGTTGCCAAAATGGAATTGATCAGTATTGTCGGGCATGTGAACGCGTTGGACGCGATGGTAAACGCCTGCGTAAAATCCGGCGTTTTCCAGCCGGAAAACACCGCCGCGCTCTATCCCGACCTGCAGGAATTTTTGACAGTGGACGGCTTCAACCCCTATGCCGCCGCGCTGGCCAAGTTGGAGACAGCGCTGACCCGGTTCAGGTATCCGGCGGGAAGTGTAACCGAACCGACCGTCCTTTCGGACGAGGACCTGTTCGCATACGCGGAGGATTTTGCCGGGAAATTAGACGGGTTGAACAAACGGCAGACCGAGCTGGCGGAGCTATATGAGACCCAGAATCAGGATATCGAGCAGCTGGAGCATTTCAAAGGGTTGGATGTGGAGCTGGACGCCATCATCCACTGTGAAACGATAAAAGTACGGTTCGGCCGGCTGCCGAAGGAGAGCTATGAAAAGCTGAAATTTTATGACGCCAATCCCTATGTGATGTTTTTCCCGTCAAAAAATGACGCCGGCAGCGAATATTATTGGGGCGTCTATTTCGTGCCGTTAGAGCTGTCGAAGCAGGTGGACCGGATCTTTTCGGGGCTGTATTTTGAACGGATGCGGGTACCGGACGAGGTCGGCACACCGGAGGAAATTCTGGAACGCCTGTCGGCCGGCCGCGCGGAATCCGCCCGGCAGCTGCGGGAGATCCGGATGGAGATACAGGTTTTTTGGGAAAGCGAAAAAGAACGCTGCGGGAAAATCTATTCCCGGCTGCGGGAGTTGGATTATAACTTTAAGGTCCGCCGGTACGCGGTAAAATATAAAGACGATTACGTTATGCTGGCCGGCTGGATCCCGGTCCGGAGCAAAAAAGCGGTATGCAAAGCGCTGGACGGCGTCGCCGGTATCGACTATACGCTGGATAAACCGGAGGACACCACCGCGCCGCCGCCGGTCGCGCTGCGCAACCCGCGCCTATTTAAAGCCTTTGAATTTTTCGTGAATATGTACGGCCTGCCGCGGTATAACGAGCTGGATCCCACCTTTTTCGTGGCGGTTACCTATACGCTGCTGTTCGGCATTATGTTCGCCGATGTGGGGCAGGGGTTGGTGGTGGCGTTGGCCGGCTGGCTGCTCTGGCGGTTCAAAAGGATGAACATCGGCCGGATATTGATCCCCTGCGGGCTGGCGGCGGCGGTATGCGGCACGGTCACCGGCTCGGTATTCGGCTTTGAGACTTTACTGGACCCGGTCTACAGCACCCTGTTCGGCTGGAAACAGAAACCGGTGGAAGTCATGGAAACCAAAACGGTGGTCGGGGTCATCATCGCGGCGGTACTGCTCGGTATTCTGTTAGTATTGGTGTCGATCCTGCTCAATATTTATGTGTCGGTAAAACGCCGCGACTACGAAAACGCCTTTTTCGGGCCGAACGGCGCCGCCGGCTTTATCCTGCTGGCGGCGATGACGGCCGGCTTCGGCGGCGGCTTCATCGGCTGGCAGCTGACCGGCGGACTGTATAACCTGTTGCTTATCTATATCCCGCTGCTCCTCATCTTTTTCCGGGAGCCGCTGGGCCGGCTGGCCGCCCGGAAAGCCGACTGGAAACCCGAGCGCTGGGGCGAATTTGTCACCCAGAATTTTTTCGAGCTGTTCGAGTTCATGCTGTCCTATCTCTCGAATATCGTCTCCTTCCTGCGGGTATCGGCCTTCGTGCTGATCCATGCCGGCATGATGCTGGCGGTCTTCAAGATCGCCGGCCTGTTCGGCCCCGCCGGCTTTGCCGTCACGGTCATCTTCGGCAATCTGTTGGTGATCGGCATGGAGGCGGTATTGGTGTCGATACAGGTACTG
>WRDE01000089.1 GCA_009783605.1 Oscillospiraceae bacterium | reverse complement strand
TCTCCGCCATCGAAGGCAACGCGTTCACCAACGTGTTGAAGGACGCCAAGTCCAAAAACATCGTCGTTATCGCGTATGACCGCCCGATCATGGACACCGATGCGGTTTCCTACTACGCCACCTTCGGCAACCTGCAGGTTGGCCAGGCACAGGGCCAGCACATCATCGACAAGCTGGATCTGGAAAACGCGGAAGGCCCGTTCAACATCGAGTTCTTCACCGGCGACCCCGGCGACAACAACATCCGTTTCTTCTATCCCGGTGCGTTTGACCTGCTGAAAGAGTTCCTTGATGACGGCACGTTGGTATGCCTTTCCGGCCAGACTGACATTGAGACAGTCGCGACCCTGAAATGGAGTGCTAAAAATGCGCAGGATCGTATGGAGGCGCTGATCTCCGCTCATGGTTACGGCCCCGGCAAAACCCCGTTGGCTGCTGTTATGTGCTCCAATGACTCCACCGCCCAGGGTGTCACCCAGGCGTTGCTTGATGCCGGCTTTACCGAAGACAATTTCCCGATCGTCACCGGCCAGGACTGCGACGCTCCTTCGGTCAAGAATATGCGCAAGGGCTTCCAGTCGATGTCGGTGTTCAAGGACACCCGCATCTTGGCCAACCGCGTGAAAGACATGGTTCTTGATATTATCGCTGGCAATACCCCTGCGACCAATGCGAAGTATAACAACAATGTCATTAATGAAGTTCCCTCCTATGAGTGCGAACTGCTCATCGGTACCCCCGAAAACTGGAAAGAGATTCTGGTTGATTCCGGCTACAAACCCTTAGAGACATACGATATCGACTAAAGCTAACCGTCATGCGTAGGCGTGAGTATGGCACGTACCAATCAGTTCTCTCCCGGCGTACCCTGTGCGCCGGGAGAGAATTCTGGTATGTTATAGACAGAGTGAATAGAGAATAGTGAATAGTGAATAACCATTTGCCCGATATAAATTTGCAGCAGCTTTTTAGTTATTCACTATTCACTATTCGTTATTATTTCTTAGAATAGGGAGGTTGGCAGTATGGGTGAATTATCTGCGGTGCGCGGGGAGTCCCTTCTGCGGATGCAGACTATCACCAAGGAATTCCCCGGCGTGAGGGCTCTGGATAAAGTCAGCTTCGACGTAGCGCCGGGGGAGATCCACGCATTGGTCGGCGAAAACGGGGCCGGCAAGTCCACGCTTATGAATGTGCTGAGCGGGATCTATCCCCACGGCACCTATGAGGGCGACATTGTCTATGACGGCGAGGTATGCCGTTTCGGCAATATCCGGGACAGCGAGAAAAAAGGCATCGTCATCATCCATCAGGAGCTGGCGTTAGTGCCGTATATGACCATCGCGGAGAATATGTTCCTCGGCAACGAGCGCGGCCATGTGGTGAAGATCGACTGGGACGAAACCAATAGCAAGGCCGCCGAATATATGCGGATGGTGGGGCTGAACGAATCCCCCCAGATGTTGATCAAGGATATCGGCGTCGGCAAGCAGCAATTGGTCGAGATCGCCAAGGCGCTGGCTAAGAATGTGCGGCTGCTGATTTTGGACGAGCCGACTGCGGCGCTCAACGAAGAGGATTCCAAAAATCTGTTGGAAATGCTGCTGCGTTTCAAAAAGGAAGGTATGACCTCCATCATCATCTCCCACAAGCTCAACGAGGTGGAGCAGATCGCCGACAGCATCACGGTGCTGCGGGATGGTGCCACCATCGAGACGTTGTTTAAAGAAACCGGCAATATTACTGAGGAGAGGATCATCAAGGGGATGGTCGGGCGGGAGATCAACGACCGGTTCCCGAAACGCGAAAGCCATATCGGCGAGGTTACGCTGGAGGTCAAAAACTGGACGGCGCATCACCCGCTGTACCGGGAGCGCAAGGTATGCGACGGGGTGAACCTGACCCTGCGCCGAGGCGAGGTGGTCGGCATCAGCGGCCTGATGGGCGCCGGGCGCACCGAGTTGGCCATGAGCATCTTCGGGCGCAGCTACGGTACCGATATCTCGGGCGAACTGCTGATAAACGATGAGCCGGTCATATTTAAGAAGCCTCGGGACGCCATTGATAGAGGCTTGGCCTATGTTACCGAGGATCGCAAGGGCGATGGGCTGATTCTGTCCAACACCCTGCGGATCAACACCACACTGGCCAACCTTGCCCGGACCAGCCTGTTCGGATTGGTGTTGGACAAGGACAGGGAGATACATTTCGCCGAGGAGTACAAGACCCGGTTCGGGGTCAAGGCGGCGAGTGTTGAGCAAAATGCCGAAAACCTGTCCGGCGGCAACCAGCAGAAGCTGCTGCTGAGTAAATGGATGTTCACCGAGCCGGAGATACTGATTTTGGACGAGCCTACCCGCGGCATCGACGTAGGCGCCAAATATGAGATCTACAACATCATCAATGAGTTGGTGGCCGACGGGAAATCGGTGCTGTTTATCTCCAGCGATATGCCGGAGCTAATTGGCATGTGTGACCGTATTTATGTGATGAACGAGGGACGCATGGTCGACGAATGTATTAACAGCGAAGAAACCAGGCAAGGACTTCCAGAGCGTATCATGACGGCTATTCTGCGATCAAGCAAAGGAGCGTAAACCGATGACAAAAAAAATGGAATTACCGGAAAAAAATCCGTTGCGGGACGGGCTGAACAAGACTAAGGGATTTATGAGCAAAAATGCCATGCTGCTGGTACTGCTGTTAGTGGTGCTGCTGTTTGAGGTACTGATCTCAAATCAGAACAAGGGTTCGCTCTTTTCCCCGGCCATTATCACCAATCTGATCAAGCAGAACGCCTACGTGGTCATTTTGGCTGCCGGTATGCTATTGTGCATCCTGACCGGGGGTAACATCGACCTGTCGATTGGGAGCATGGTGGCGTTGGTCGGCGCCTTTGCCGGTGTGTTTATGGTCAATATGAAGTGGGATCCGTATCTGTCGGTGGTGCTGTGTCTGATCATTGCCACTGCTCTCGGTGCGTGGCAAGCGTTCTGGATCGCCTATGTGCGCATCCCGCCCTTTGTGACCACCTTAGCAGGCATGATGGTGTTCCGTAGCATATCGCTGCTGATGCTGAAAGGGCAGGGCATCTCGCAGTTTCCGGAAAAATACATCAACATATTTTACAGCAACATCCCCCGGAAGATAGAGGTACTGTCGCCCGAAAAAACACACAATGTTTTGGGGATGCAGATCAAGATGCCGGAGATCACCAACGCGCTGATCATTACAATGGCGGCGGCGGCGGTGCTGTGTGCGGTTCTGATCACGTTACAGATCTTTTCTTATCTGCGGAAAAAGCGCAAGGGCTACACGGTCGGCAGGCTGCCCGGCATGATCGTCAAGTTGGTGGTTATCAGCTTTGTGATCCTCTTTGTGGCGTTTAAGCTGGGTCAGCGGGACGGTATCCCGATTTCACTGATATGGGTAGGCGCGGTGGTGCTGTTCTATAGCTATTTTACGCAGAATACGGTGCCCGGCAGATATCTATACGCTATGGGCGGAAACGTAAAAGCCGCGCGGCTTTCCGGTGTCAACACAAAAAAAATGATGTTTTTTGCCTACACCAACATGGGATTTTTGGCTGGTCTCACGGCGATGATTTGTGTGGCGCTGTTTAACCAGGCCGGTACTTCGGCGGGCGGCAGCTATGAAATGGAAGCCATTGCCTCTTGCTTTATCGGCGGTGCGTCGGCATACGGCGGTGTCGGCACGATTGGCGGCGCGGTCATCGGCGCGATTTTCATGGGCGTGTTGAACATGGGCTTCAATGTTGTCGGGGTTGACGCCAATCTGCGTGGTGTTATCAAGGGATTGGTGCTGCTGGCCGCCGTTATCTTCGACGTGCTGTCTAAAAACCGGAAGCAAGCAGCGTAGTGACTCACCCATTTACAAACGCCGCTATAATATGGAATATATAGATTAGTTGATAAGGCGGCGTTTGTCTGCGCTTTAACGCAATACTGCGGGAACGGTAGATTCACGCATTCACAAACGCCGCCATAAATGGAATATATAGATTGATTGATATGGCGGCGTTTGTCTGCACCGTTGTATATAAGCGGAATTTAACACATTAAAATCGGGAACGGTAGGTATTCTTCGAGCGGGGGATTGTGTCCTCCGCTTGTTTTGCTTGACATTTGCCGCCTGTGACGAAATTTTACATAACCTTGACATTGCCGGCCGATTTTGGTATATTTAAATAGATGTTTTGACAACAAAGGGGCATTATGAATCATATGAATTATTTAAAAAGTACGACTTCCCTGCTGCTGGCGCTGGCTATACTTGCCGGTTTGCTGGCTGTCGGCGCCGGATCGGCAAATGCCGCGGGGCCGACGGTGATTTTCGCTTACGGGGATGAGCCGAATACCGTGGACTTTCCCACCGGATTCGGCATGGTCAACCAGCAGATCGTGGACGACCCCGCCGAACAGAACCCGCGGCAGGTCTCCAAATTCGATAAAAAAATCCCCGGTACCGATCCTGGGGGCAACCGGTATTTTGAAAGAGCCTTCTATAACCGCGCCGGGGGTCAGATCAATTTGGGCCCGTATGCCGACAGGTATCTGGCGATTGATGTGCTGGCGGCCGACCTGGACAGTCTGGCGATTTTGAATAGAGCGGAAGATCGCGGTTCCACCCGGATGGGCTTTTATCTGGGCCGGCCCTGCGCCACCGGCGTGGATATCGAATTCGTCAATTTCCGGTCGGGGGGGCCTTACCCCAACGCGAAATTGGGCCGGTGGGTTACGCTTTACGCCCAGATCCCGTCGGATAAAACCGGCAGCTATGACTACATCAACGTCTGCTTCGCCGCGAACGCCGGTAGCTACGACGTCAACGGTCACTACAGCTTCTACTACCGCTGCCTGCGGATCGCGGACAGCGTCAATGACCTGAATATGGGCTTTGCGCCGCTGCCCGGGTTAGAGCCGGTTGAAATCAACTTTGAGCAGGAATACGCGTCGGTGGGCCAGCCGCTCAGTATCCAGATGGGGGGGCCGGCGGATACCTATACGTATATGTGGACGGTGGGCGGCGCTGTGGCCGGCAGCTCCACCAATACCTATATCCCCACCGCCGCCGATCGGGAGAAATTTATTGAAGTCACCGCCACGGCACACAAGGACGGACAAAAATACAGCGCGAGACTGTATTTCAGCGAGCTTCCGGTTGTGTATATCGATACCGAAACCGGCCGGGACGTTACGACCAAGGATTATCATATCAACGCGCATCTGCGGATACAGGGCAACGACGAATACAATTCGTACACCACCACGCTGTATGACGGGCTGACCGGCATCAAGGGGCGCGGCAACAACACTTGGGGGCTGCCGAAAAATCCATATAAGCTCAAATTGGACAAAAAAGCGAATCTGTTCGGGATGGGATCCAGCAAGCATTGGGTCATGCTGGCCGACCATAACGACAGCTCCCTCATGCGCAACCGTATTTCTTTGGAATTCGCCTACTGGAATACCGAAGATTTTGTCACTGAGTCGACCGGCGTCGTATGTATATTGAACGGCAGTTATCAGGGGCTGTATCAATTCACCGAGCATGTCCGGGTAGGCAGCTCTAACGTGGATGTCTATGACTGGGAAAACAAAGCCGAAGACATTGCCGATTTCATCGGTCGGTCCGAGGGATTTACACCGGAGGATATCGAGGCTTTCGGGGAGGCGCTGAACAATAATCTCTCCTGGATAACCACAAAAAGATTTACCTACAAAGGGGTAACATACAATTTTTCAGATTATGGCATTTATGTTCCGGATATATCCGATCCGGTGGATTTTGGCGGCGTGCTGATGGAAATTGATATGTACGCGGGCAATGACCCCACCGAATACCGCACCAGCTTGGGCTTACTGACCCAGGCGTCAAGACCGGAATATCTGGGGACCAACAACCTGTTTTTGAACAATGTCAGGGATTATTTCAACGCTTTCGAGGCCTGCATAAGGAGCGCCGACTTCACGACGAATTTTAACGGAAAAACAGTTGGATACACTGACTTATTTGATATCAATTCCTTAGTCGAATATTTTTTCGTCTACGAGGTGGCGGCGAACCCCGACTTTATGAACAACAGCACCTTCTGGTATAAGGATTTCAATCAAAAAGCCAAATTCGGCCCGCCCTGGGATTTCGACTGGAGCCTCGGGAAATGGTGGGGCGGCGGGATGGATACCAACCTCTGGCTCACAAGGCATTACGGCGGACAGGGCGGCGTCAACTATTACCGGGATATACTAAAAGATCCCTATTTCTTAGTGCGGGCGTATGAGCACTACAAAAAGATCCGGCCGACCGTTATCCAGGAGATGATCCGGTCGGGTGGGTTTATTGATCAACTGATTTATCAATACGAGATACCCGGTACGGCGAATCATGTGAGATGGTTCAATTCCAATCAAACCGGCGCGAGAAACCTGTTTGATGAAGAAGCCAGTTATGTCAGGAATTATTTCCTCAACCGGATCGCATGGTTTGACCAGCAATTCACCACGCTGAACAATTTTGTTGCGTCTATAGGCTATTATGAAAAATCCTCCCAATTGGATATCACCGGAATTGACAAAAACAGGACCGACGGGTACGTGGCTATTACGGCTGCGATAAGAGAGCCGGCCATGACGCAGGCAGTATTCTACGTAAACGGCCAAAAATATGCGCCGGTGGCCGTTACAGGGTCTTCAGCTACCGTGTTGATTCCGGAGAGTTCCCTTGAAACCAGCGTTTTGAATGTGGTGCAGGTGCGCGGTCTCAACGCAAACGGGTCATTCAATATGTCCGGCTCTACCGCGCGCTCGGCTTACGATGTGTTCACCTTCTCCATCCCCCTGATGTCGATCAGCATCAAGCCCTCCGCGACCATGCAAAAGGGCGGGTCCGAGTTCCTGACGGTAACCTATACCCCCGACGACACAAGCGATGACAAGACAGTGACATGGACATCCTCAAACCCTGCTGTCGCGACTGTCTTGTCCAACGGCGTCGTCACCGCGGTGGAGTCCGGGACCGCCATGATCACCGCCAATGTGGGCGGTAAGACCTCAATCTGCCAGGTCACGGTGACGAATCCTCTTGTGTCGATCAGCATTGATTCCTCCGCCGCCATTCAGGAGGGGGAAACCGAAACCCTGACCGTGACCTATAATCCCGATGATACCACCGACAGCAAATCCGTGGTATGGTCCTCCTCCGACCCCTCCGTCGCGACCGTATCATCCGACGGCGTCGTCACGGCTGTAGCGGCCGGGGTCGCCAATATTACCGCCGATGTGAGCGGCAAAACGGCGACTTGTTATGTCACGGTCACGGTGGATCCGCCGCCCCCTCCGCCCCCGCCTCCACCCCCTCCGCCGCCGCCCCCTCCGCCTGTACCGCCAAATCTCGGCATGGTCAGCGGCGGCGATACGCTCGTGATCTCCGACGCGCGGATGGTGCTGCAGTATTTGGTTGATAAGATTACTCTGGATGAGGAGCAGTTGGATCTGGCCGATGTGGACGGGGACGAAAAGGTCACCATCACCGATGCGCGGCTGATCCTGCAGAGGCTGGTGGATAAGATTGATAAATTCCCGCGACAGGAATAACCAACACAGCATAAAAACGCCCCGCGGGGCGTTTTTGGTT
>WRDE01000088.1 GCA_009783605.1 Oscillospiraceae bacterium | reverse complement strand
GCCATCGATCAGGATATCGCCGGGGGACAGATAAGGCAGCAGCAGCTCAATAAAATCGTCCACCGGCCGGCCGGCCTTGACCATCATCATAATCCGCCGGGGGGATTTTAAATGGTCCACCAGCTCCTGCACCGAAAACGCCCCGACGATATTCCTACCCTTCGCCCGCCCCTCGATGAAGTCGGTGACCTTTTCGGTGGTGCGGTTGTATACGCAGACGGTAAAGCCCTTGCTCTCGATGTTCATAACTAAGTTCTCGCCCATGACCGCGAGACCGATCAGGCCGATGTCACATAGTGGCGAGTGGCGAGTGGCGAGTGGCGAGTTTGGGGTTGATTGGTTCATGGTGTGTCCTCCGAATAGATTTGTTTAATTCGCAATAAACTCTTTATTATTATAGTAATCTAACAACTTTGATACATTAAGTTCCATGATCATATTCTGCATTTCTGCTCTTCCATATTTATTTGCGATAAATTGATTGAAATAATATGTATCCATATCTGTAAAAACATAATAATTGCTCGGATATGTGATAGTATACATACCATCTGATTTACCAATGCTTTTTGTTATTTTCCCTCCGGCGGCACCATTGTATCCACTGTCCCATGCTATTGATATGGGATGTTCAATACTATTATATTTGGCATTCAAGCTCTTAAATAAATTCTCGTCGGGTCCTGTATTTGCCGTTTGTTGCATGATTGTATCCAATTCAATTAAAAATTCATTATAAATAGCTTCATTCGTATTATTTTGAGCGAAAATATAGAGATTGAATTTTACTTCGAGATTATTTCGTTCTATATAAGAAATACGATCGGCTTCAGTCGGTTTAACAATTCCATTTTTCATTAAATGTTCACCAACAATATTTTCGTAATTGTTAAAACGTGTAAATTGATCATATGCACGTAAACTATATCTATTTTCTAAATCGGGATTGCCAATACCCATTCCGTATGGGTTTAAATCATAGGTTACAGCATATTTTTGTAAATATGCCATATATCTGGTGTGATCTATGGCATAATTTACACGGTGCTTAGGGTCGGTGCTTTTTATATAATTGGGAGGTGTATAACCAAATGGTGAAGGTACAAAGTAATAGTTATTGTCGATAGCATCAAAATACGCCAACACACTGTTATAAATAATTGCTCCACCCCCATATTCCTTGAAAACAATCATATCATCCATTTTATCGTTGTAGGTAACATTTTTTAATGTGCTGTCAACAGCAACAGAAGTCGTAGTTGTGCTTACGATGTTAGACTTGGAAGCGGTAATTGTAGTTGCGGATGTTGATGATGTTTTATAATTAGTTGTGTTTGGATAAGGTTTCTTTGTCATAGTAACCGTTGAAGAAACCGTTAATATAGATGAAACGGTTTTATCATTGTCTGAAGATTGTCTGAATGATCTTGATGTAGATAATGATGCCGTAGTGTCATTGATGCTTGTAATTTGTTCGGACGATGATGAACTGTTTTTGCCGCAACCGGTAGATGAGATGGTTAATAGTAAAGGTAAAATTACAAAAAACCATTTGGCGCGCTTGTTCATAAAGACCTCCATAAATAAATATTCGTTCTTCCTTTTGTAATGTATACACTCTACCGCCGCACCCGCGCGTTCCCCTCATACACGCTCCATACCATTTCCTCGTCCGCCGGGGTGGCGTAGTCGGTCAGCACCGTGGTGGCCAGCGCGCCGCCGGCCCAGGCGAATTGGGTGGATTGCTCCGGCGTCCAGCCTTTGAGAATGCCGTAGAGCAGGCCGCTGACGAAGCCGTCGCCGCCGCCGATGCGGTCGAGGATCGGGATCGGGCGGGGCTCGATGACATGGAATTCGTCGCCGAAAGACGTGATGGCGCCCCATAAGTGCTCATTCACCGAGACGACCTGCCGCAGGGTGGTGCCGTAGACCGACGCGCTGGGGAACGCCAGTTTTACCCGGCCAATCATCTCTTTGAAGCTGTCGATTTTGGCCGCCAGCCCCTCGCCGCCCGCCTCCGGGCCGTCGATGCCGAGGCAGAGCTGGAAATCCTCCTCGTTGCCCACCAGGATATCCGCCATCCCGGCGATTTCGGTGAAGGCGGCGCGCAGTTCCCGCTCCCGGCCTTTCCAGAAGGAGGCGCGATAATTGAGATCAAACGAGATACGGGTGCCGTGCTGTTTCGCCGCCCGGGCGACCTCGGCGCAGAAGCGGCTTGTGTCGGGCGACAGCGCGCCGACCAGACCGGACAGGTGCAGAATCTGGACGCCCCGGCTGCCGAAAATGTCCTCCAAATCAAAATCTTTTGCGTTCAAAATCAACCCGACCTCGCCCGACCGGTCGTTGTGGACCCGGGGGCCGCGGGTGCCGAAGCCGCTGTCGGCGATGTTGAACTGGTGCCGGTAGCCCCAGGGCCCGCCCTGAGGAATATCCGGCCCGGCGCAGTCGATGCCCCGCCGGCGCAGCTCGCTTTTGATGAAATACGAGATCGGGCTGCCGGCCACAAAATTGGTCAGCGCTAACCCCGGAATGCCGAGGGAGGCGGGGATATTCAGCACATTGGATTCGGCGCTGGTGGCCTGCATCATGAAGGTGTTGGACGTATGCACCGGCGCGCCGTCCGGCGGGGTGATCCGCACCCCCATACTGGTGGGCGCGGCAACGCCCCAGCGGCAGTTTTGGCGCAATGTCATCTGGATTCTTCCTCTCAATCTTATTCATAGTGATTAGTGGATAGTTTATAGTGATTAGTGATTAGAAGATAGTTCTGGCCATCAATCACTAATCACTATAAACTATAAACTTCTCAACAACCTCCGCCACGCCGTCCTCATCGTTCGACGGGGCGACATATTGGCATACCGCCTGGATATCATCCGGCGCGTTGCCCATCGCCACGCCCAGACCGGCGTATTCCAACATCGACAGGTCGTTGTAGCTGTCGCCGACGGCGATCATTTCCTTTGCGTCGATTCCGTAGATTTTTCCGATTTCTTCCAGCGCCCGGCCTTTGGATGCTTCGGTATCCACGAATTCCAGCAGATACGGCCGGGAGGTGTGGCAGTTGACATGGCCGTTGAAATACGCATTCATCTCGTCTTGATATGCACCCGCCTGCTCCTGCGGCAGTATCCATATCATTTTGGTGACAGCCTGATCGGAAAGCATGGCGATATCGCCGATGATTTCCATTTTGGCGTCGGAAATGCCGCGATATTTTTGTATTTCTGCGCAGTCGCGGCTGACGAACAGCCGCTCGTCCCGCCATATGACGACAGGGATGTTACGGCTCACGCCAAGCGCATAAATATCTTTCGCAAAACGAAAATCAAGGCTTTTGGAAAACAATACTTTTTCCGTTTTTCCGGTGACCACCCGCGCGCCGTTGTAGACGATAAACGGCAAATCGTCGTCGAGCAGCTCATTCAAGAATCCCATCCCCAGCATCGGCCGCCCGGTGGCCGGCACGAACAAGATACCGCGGTTGATCGCCGCCCGAATAGCAATTTTGGTACGCTCAGTCAATTCCGACGCGCTATTCAGCAATGTGCCGTCCATATCGACGGCCAATAGTTTATATGGCAATTTGAACCGCTCCATTCTATAGTGGATAGTGATTAGTGGATAGTTCTGGCCGTCAAATACTAATCACTAATCACTATAAACTCTCAACTGTCCAGAGCCCCAACGCCGGATTGCCGATAAAATAAATCTCCTCGCCATCGGACAGGGTATTGTACCCCTGTTGTAATGTCTCCGGATCATATTGCGCGACCGCTTGATCAAAATCCATATAACCAAAACCTACCCCCTCTATTTCCGCTCTGCTCAATTGCGGCGCGGCATAGATGACGGAAAACCGGCCGTCGGCCGAGCCGTGAATCAGGTGGGCGGCGGCCGACAGGTTGTCCCGCAGTTCCTGCTGCGTGTTGCATAACGCGATGATGCGTTCTCTGCCGGCATACCCGTATTTGCGGATCAGCCGGTCGATCTCCCCGTCCTCTCCGAAGGTTTTGACGCCGGGGGCGAGGATGATCAGCCGCCCGCCGTCGGCCATCGCCATCCGGGTGCGGTAGATGGCCTTGTTGCCCAACCAAGTGGAATGGAATTCGTGTTGATCCAACCATACGACACAGGTTTTGATAGGGGCAGGCAGGCAGTTCAGGTTGTGCCTTTGGCTCAGCGCCACCGCCCGCTCAAAGGCGTCCCGTCCGGTTCCGATATATAAACCTAAGATATTGACTTGTTCATTTTCGGTCACCGTGACCGTCAGTACATATGCCACCGGCAGTTTCCGGACAAAACGCTGTTCGGCGTAATCGAACACCTGCCGAACCGGCGAGTGGTCCCGCCCCATGATCCGTTCTATCCCGTAAAAAGCGCCCAGCATATGGGACCGGTTGATGAACCGGCTGCCGCCGCAGCCGACCACGATATTTTTGGTGTAGTTCGCCATGCCGACCACTTCATGGGGCACTACCTGGCCGATGGACAGGATCAAATCATAAGAGGGATCCAATAGATAATCGGAAACCTCCACCGCCATCGCCTCGTCCATCAGCCCGCCGGACACTTCACGGACAAAATCCGCCGGCACCTCTCCGATTTTGGTGACGCCGTTCCGCCAGTCATGCGTCAAAAACCGTTCGGCGGGAATATCCGCGCCGAAAAAATCGATCTGCTCCGCCCGGGTCATCGGCGCGTGGGTTCCCAGCGCCGGCAGGATATCCACATGGACGCCTTCTGCGGTCAGAAGCCGGTAATAGACAGCGGCAATCAGCCCCGCGCCGGAATTTGCCCGGGTAATATCCGGCGGGATCAGCAGCACTTTTTTCAGGCTTTTGCCCTGGATGGACCGTTCAAGGCACGCCTGTATCTGCTCAAAGCCGAGCCCGCCCTGTTCTCTTTCCGCGATTATGGTATTCATAGGTACCGCCTTTTGCATAGATACATATCGTTTTATATCCTACCATATGTTCTTGTAAATAACAAGAACCATCCTTCACTATAACACGTCAATCTAATTTGATGATTTATATTCACAATGGTGAGATTGATGTGCATTTTCGTGCGTAGGGGCGGGCCTTGTGTCCGCCCGAAATGGCAACAAATTGTGTGCGCGGGCGGACACAAGGCCCGCCCCTACGCAAAACACGGATATCGTGAATGTATCCAACTAAATTAGTTTGACGTGCTTCACTATACTTCCCGCTGTTTATGTTGCGGCCGCAGCTTCCCGCGGGAACACGGTGATTTTTTCGACTATGTATTGCAGGATCAGCCGCGCGTCGGTTATCTCCACTTTACCGGCCTCCCGGACCGCGGCGCGGTTGAATTGTTCCGGGGTCAGCGTTATTTTGTCTACCAAATGCTGTAAAACCAACCGCGCATCGGTAACCCCGACGGCGTCGTCGCCGTTGACATCACCGTAAATGATTTTCTGCGGCGGAGCTTCTATAGTGAGCAGCAGCTCTTTGGTGTCGGTTCCGGCGCTGTTGGCTGCCCTGACGGTAAACGCGAATGCGCCGGCGGCGGCCGGCGGCCCCGACAGTACCCCGGCCGCGGACAATGTCAATCCCTCCGGCAGGCTGCCGCTGTCAAGCTCCCAGGTGACCGGGAGATTGCTTTTGGCGGTCAGGGTATGGCTGTATGGGATCCCGGCCGTGCCGTCCGGCAGGGATAGCGTGGTGATGACCGGCGGTTTGGGCTCGTTGTCATACAGGATCTGCACGTCCGAAAGGGTCATGGTGAAGGTCACCCCGGCATACTCGTTCCGGCTGACGCTGTCGATGTAGCAGATCAGGTTCTGGATCCGGGTCCAGTCGATCAATCCCTTTTCATTGTGCGCGTTATAGGGCGCATCGTTGTTCAGCATATCCAAGGCGGCCGCCAGCGGAATTTTGATCCTGTTCTCCCCCAATGCCAAACCCCAGGAGGCGGTGACGTTCCAGCCCCAGTTGTTCTCATCCTGATTGCCCGCGCCGGTGTTGGGGGAGCGCAGCTTCAGCGCGCCGCCGGTGAAGGCGTTCGCCAGATTGACGTTGGCGGGATTAGTGGCGCCTAAGGTCATGGTCACTTCCAAAAACAGCCGGCCGGGATCGTAGACGGTGAGATCCACCGGCACGCCGCCGTCCACCATCTTCCAGTCGGCGTACAGATTGGGCTGCGACCCGTTCGGGGCGGTGACGGTAGTCTCATGGGCCGACCATTTGGCCAGCACCCGGGTGGGCCCGTTGTCCTCCCGGAAGAAACGGACGGTATAGGTGGCCGTCAGGCCGCCCTTCTCGGCTTTGACGGTGGCGGTGCCGGGAACGGCGGCCGCCTGGGTATAGGTGACCGTCATGCCGGCGGGGAACACGGCGGAAACCGCGGGCGCGCCCGCATAGTCCTCCGGGAGCATAACGCTGTAGCTGTATTTTTCAAAATGGAAGCCGGGGATGCTCTGGCCGTCGGCCCTGATGTCGTCCACATAGGCTTTATCCTCCACCACCACGGCGAAGGAGGCGGTTTTGGTGACGCCGTCCTTAGTCACAGAGGCGGTGATGGCGGCGACGCCGGTTCCCAGAGCGGTAACCACGCCGTCACCGCTCACCGCGGCGACGGCGGGACGGTTGGATGTGTAGGTAACGGCGGCATCGGCGGCGGTTATGAAGCTCTCGTCGGTTAAGGCGATCGTTAATTCTGTATTCATGGTCCTGCCGGCGATCAGCCGGACCTTTTCGCTCTCCAGCGTCACCGTCTGCAGCTTGGGCGCGGCGGCGGTGACGGTGACGGTTTTCTCGATCATGGCCGGGTCTGCGCTGTGGCCGCCGATCCAGATTTTATACTGGCCGGGGGTCACGGTACGCAGGCCCCCGTTGGCGTGGACCGCCGAAAAGTCGCTGACATTCATAGTGATGCTGAAGCTCTGACTGCCGTTGGCGGCGACCTCGACACGGGCGAAGCCTTTGAGCTGTTTGGCGGGGATATCTTTACTGTCGGCGGCGTCCGGCGCGCCGATATAGACCTGAACCACTTGGGCGCCGGCTCTGTTACTGTTGTTCTTGACGGTACCGATGATGTTGAAGGTGCCGTCGGCGGTAACATGCGGTTCGGCGCCGACGTGCGTCCAGCCGTACGTTCCCTGGAAAGAGATATTTTCAACCGAGAAATCGGCATAGCTCAACCCGTAGCCGAAGGGATACTGGACATCCCCGTCAAAGAACATATAGGTGCGCCCGGCGACATCCTCGGCGGCGTCAGGCTTGACGGTATAGTCGGCGATGGCTGGCAGCTGGCTCTCGTCGGCGTACCAGGTGGCGGTGAGCCGTCCCGACGGATTGGTACCGCCGAACAGCACCGCCGTCATGGCGTCTCCCTGATACTGGCCGTTGTAGCTGCTGTAGAGGATGGCCTTGACGCTGCCCTTGAACCGGGACACATCCACATATCCCACCGCCTGGATGACCACGATGGTATTGGGGTTCTTTTCTGCCACCGCGTTGATCAGCACCTCTTGATTATTGGGCAGCTTCAAGGTGTTGCGGTCCTTGCCCTCCGAGGCGTTTTTGTATGCGCCGGGCGCATTGGAATGGGCGGCGGTGCCGACGAACACCACGGCATAATCGTTACTGGCCGCGTTGTTGATCTGGTTAGTGTTGACGCCGCTGACCGGCGCGCCGGAAAAGATGAAATAGAGCCGCTGGG
>WRDE01000087.1 GCA_009783605.1 Oscillospiraceae bacterium | reverse complement strand
GTAAAAATCCTTGAAGTCGATGGTGAGAAGATGGGTTTTCGACCGGTCATATACGCTGACTTTCGGCATTTCATTGGGTTTGCCTGTGCCCCATACCAGCATATACTGTCCGAGTTCGCCGTAATACATGGTATCCCGGAAAGAAGAATAGCTCATGCGGTAGGGAGCTTCAGCAGAATTGAAATGAGGGGATTCCGGTTTCGGCGCCAAAAAATCCGGCGCCGCTTTTTCCGGGCCGACGAGACGTTTTCCCGCATAATCAAAAATATTCATCTCACCGTCTTTTTCGGTGTAGATATACCCGTCCATCAGGTACAGATAGTTATATACCGGCGGCAGCACTTCCTTTCCGGTTTTCAAATCCAATACGCCGAAAAAGGGCTGTTCGTTATCCGTGCCGGGGTTTTGTTTTTTACATACGATCAAATACCCTTTGAAATTCCCTAGGTCCGGTCCCTCATAAGTAGAATAATAATCATACTCAAAACCGGTCAGCAGGTTACCCGACAGATCCATGACCGCCATCTTTTGATCATTATCGTACAGACAGTAGGCTTGCGGAAGATAGTCTTCGCCATTAAACTCGTAGGGGGTATAATACATCTCGGCCTGTTCCGGGACCGGAATCAGGTTGTATTGCCGGTCAATGAAATTCAATTGGCCCATCACATGCATCCCGTAAACCGAGGGCTGGCTCAGCAACGGGAGCACATTGCACGCCGGGTTAAAATCCGGCAGCGGAGCGGGACGGCTGTCTCCGATCGATTCCGGCAGCGGAAAGGGGGTGGAATCCGGCCGAACCGGCTTCGGCGGGTCGGTCGGCCACGGATCAACCGGCCACGGGTCGGCCGGCCATGTTGTCTCGGCGGTGGGTTCGGTGGTGGTTGTGGTGCGGATTACAAAGACCGGCATGGACGAATCCGGCGCGGGGTCCTTACAGGCGGCCAGCGGCAGCAGTAGGGTGAATATGATAAGCGCGATAACAATTCGGTTCATGGTCAACTTCCTTTCGTAGTGCTCTGATTTCATTATATAGCGCTTTCGATCCGGAGACAAGTTACAATCCTGTAACCCCGGATTACAAATTTGTCATTTTTTGGGTTGCTCTTTTTAATAATTAATAAGGAATAATCCGACAGCTCCCGTTCATACATATGGTTTATAATCCTTACACTTTATTCGCGAGGGGAGCAGAAACCGTCATGGCGGAGGACAAACGCCCGGCACCGATGCCGCACCAGCTGATACTGCAGGACCGGCGTCTGCTGACGATATCCGGCGTATCGGATGTGGACAGCTTTGACGAGCTGGCGGTGGTGGTCTATACCGATCTGGGAGAGCTGACGGTACGCGGAATCAACCTCCACATCAACCGGCTCAACGTCGATACCGGCGAGCTGACGATGGAGGGAACGGTGGAATCCCTGACCTACACCGAGCTGCAATCCCGCTCAGGCGGATTTTTCAGCAGACTGTTTAGATAAGTGACGAGTGGCGAGTGATGAGTGGCGAGTATAGAAACGGATAATTTGTATCTGTGCATCCGGCTTCATGTATCCTGATTCGCTCACAAATGCTTATTTCCGCTGTAACTCGTCACTCATCACTCGCCACTCGCCACTCAAAAAACCGGGGGTTTCCTATGCCGGCTGATCCGTTGACTTTTACCAATTTGGGGCAGCTGCAGCAGTTGTTGCTGGCGGTGGGGATGGGGCTGCTGCTGGGGGTGTTTTATGATCTGTTCCGGGTGATACGGATTGTGATGGCTTCTTCGGCCCGGGTGATATTTTTCCAGGATATGGCGTTTTTTTCCGCGGCCGCGGTGATGACTTTTTTGTTCGCGCTGGCGATTAACGCCGGGCGGCTGCGGCTGTATCTGTTTTTCGGGATGGCGATCGGATTCGGCGTCTATTATCTCACGGTCGGACGGTTGGTTGTCCGGTTTGCCGGGACGGTAACCCGGGCGGTCGCCGCGGTTTGGAGCGCTTTCTGGCGGGCGGTTTTTTGGCCGTTCCGGAAGCTTTTTGTCGCTTTGACGCCTGTTTTTCGGAAATTCGGGTCATTTTTGGCAAATTCCAGTAGAAAATGCGGGAATATTTTTAAAAAAGGCTTGCAAAAAGTATCGGGTCTGGTATATACTAAAAAAGATAATGGAAAAAGTATAAGCACCGGTCAAAAATAATCTTGAAACGAAAGGAGCAGGGCGGGATGCAGCGCGAGAAAAAAATAAGCGGCAAAAAAATACGCAAGGGCATCTTTATCCGGATCGCCCTGATCGCTTTTTCGCTGTATATGGTCACCATACTGGTGAATCTCGGGCAGGAACGGGTCCAGCGCTATAAAACGCTGGACGAGGTGGAACAGGCTGTTGAAAAGCAGAAACAGATCAATCAGGATCTCCGGGATAAAAACCGCAATTATGACCGGTATCTCGAGGAACTGGCGCGGGCCCGGGGACTTTCCCGGCCGGGAGAAATCATCTTTATAGAATATAACGGAGCGAATCCATAACATGCATGCGGCATTATACGGGAGGAAATTGACGGGTTATGCAATTAGAAGTGGGTGCGGTTCTGGAGGGTAAAGTAACCGGGATCACCAAATTCGGCGCGTTTGTGGAGCTTGGAGAGAACAAAACCGGCATGGTACATATCTCCGAGGTGGCGCCGGTCTATGTGGAAGAGATACGGGAGCACCTTCAAGAGGGACAGACGGTCAAGGTCAAGGTTTTGAATGTCGGCGACGACGGCAGGATCAGCCTGTCGATCAAAAAAGCGGCGGAGCCTGCCCCGCGTCCGGCGCGTCCGGCGGGAGCGGCCCGTGCGCGTCCGGCCGCGGCCCGGTCAGGCGCTGGAACGCGGCCGCCCGCGGCAAACCCCGGGCGGCCCGGCGGATATGAATGGCAGCCCCAAAAATCCGATAACAGCAGCTTTGAGGATATGATGTCCCGTTTCAAGCAGCGCAGCGAGGAGAAGATATCCGACCTGAAACGGGGCACCGATTCCAAGCACGGCGGGTTCTCGAAGAGGGGCCGGGGGCACAGCTAATTAAGAATTAAGAATTATTATTGGTTGGGATGTTATGAAGGGCGGATGGGAATCCGCCCTTTGTTTTATTTATTACGGCGGGCGGTTGGATGAGAAATATTGTCGGGCGGATCCATTCGGTTGAGAGTTTTGGCGCGCTGGACGGGCCGGGGATCCGGTCTCTGTTGTTTTTCCAGGGTTGTCCGCTGCGCTGCCGGTATTATAGTTGTTCCACCCCAAAACTGTCCCATCTTTACGGTCTTTTTCCGCTCCCGCTACGTCAAACACAGACCGTGCGCGGTCTGTAAATGCTCACCATACGCAAGTATTCCTGCGCGTTTATCCTTGCGGGAACAAAAAAATCCTCGTAAATATGGGATAGTTTTGGGGTGGAACGACTATACCATATGCTATCTCATAATCCCATCCAGCTTATTGTATCTCAAAAAATCCTTTGTCATCCGCGCATATTCCTCAACCTCTATCCCGACCGCGGCCAGTTCCTGCTCCGAAAAAGTAAACCCATATGCCACCGGCCAGTTTTCCCCATTTTCTTCCGGCGGCGTTTCATTATTCTCCTGAATAAACCCGAACCGATATTCAATCAACCGGAACCCGCCGTCATGTTTTTGTATTGACCAGCCGATACACCCCGTCCTGATCGAATAGGTGGGATAATCATATCCGCAGACATATTCATTGGCCGCGCCGTCATCCCGCCAGCGTATGAGCGAGAGTCCTTTCCCGGGAAAATCCCAGCCGCCCTCCCCGTCGGGCACACCCTCGACCACATCAAAAATTGTCATAAACCGGAATTTCTTATCCCCTTTTACCGCTTCGATATACCCCTCCTGCCCCCCCTCCTCCGGCGTCAGGTGATATACCCAGTTCCAGCCTTCGTCGTTGGGCGGCCCGCTCAGGCGCAGCTTGGCGGTGAACACCTCTTGCAGCACCTCGGTTTCGGCGGCGGGCGCGGTGGCCGGCGGATTGGTTTCGGCCGCCGACGTTTCGGGGGGATGAATAGGGGCGGCTGCCGGTATGCCGATCCATAGGGCCAGTGCCGCCGCTGCCGCGCAGATCGCGGCGGCGGCGGCTATCCAGCGGCGGCGGATTGGCCGTACGACAGGCTTCTGCCGCAGCAGCAGCGAGATTGTGCGCTGTTCAAAATCCTCACCGGGATGTAATTGCGAAACTTCCTGTTGATAGTGCTCCATTTTCATAACGAATCCTCCAATTCGATTTTTAGTTTCTCCCGCGCCCGGCGCAGCCGGGATTGGACCGTCGGCTCCCCGACGCCCAGTATGCGGGAGATTTCTTTGACCTTATAGCCTTCGTAATAATAGAGATAGACTGCCGTGCGCAGCTTTGGCGGCAGCCGCAGCACCTCATCCAGCACGCCGTTGCCGGGGTCCGGGGCCGCCGTGTCCTCCGGCAGGGTGTCCAACGGCACCGTCCGGCGGAACCAGGCGGAATCCAGCAGGTGCCGCGACCGGCTGATGACAGTGCGGATCAGCCAGGCTTTCTGGTGATCCTCGCTGTCAAAAGGGGCTTTTCGCTCCAACCATTTGACAAAGGTGGACTGGACCGCGTCCTCCGCGTCGGCGGCGCTGCGCAGCTGATGGAACGCGATCCGGTAGAGCATGGCGGAGTATTCCGCGACCGCCGTTTGGATGGTTTCGTCATGTGCATGACTGTGTTGTTCGGCGCCGATTTGAATAATGAGTGCCACCCCCTTCACTTATAATACCGGGCAGCGGGGAGAAATCATCCCTTATATAAAAAAAATAGGGGCGGATATGGAATCCGCCCCTGCGAAAATCGACTAAATCAATAGACTTCTTGCAGAACTCACTTTGTGCGTTCTGCTGGGTAAGTGTTTTCAACACTTACCCAGACAAAACCGAAGGTTTTGCAAGAAGTCTAATAGTTACCTGACACTCACTCCCCGCCATCATAGAGATACTGATGCAGTGCCAGCACCGTCCGGGTGGGGTCGGTCAGGATTAGAGCGAGCTGACCGCCTTGGATATACAGGTCGGTGAATTCATTGCTTTCCAAGCCGGGGACGCGGTAGCCGGTGACGATTTCGTAGCCGCTCCAGTGGTTGTAGCCTTTTTTTACATAGCTGAGCAGGTCTTTTAACTGAATGTTGGTCATGACATAGGGGGCGGTTTCCTGAACCAACGATAACAATTGGGGCAAGGCGGATTCTTTTGCTTTGTCGAGCAGCAGCGTCAGCACCTTTTGCTGGCGGAGGGTCCGGGCGAAATCGCTGGAGGCGTCGATCTTGCGAATACGGGCGTATTGCAGCGCCTGGTATCCGGTCAGGTGCACCGTCCGGGCTTCGCCGCTGAGTTTGGCGTCGTCATTTTTGGATTTCGGGATCTGGGTCAGCTCGGCTTTGGTCAGATCGATCTCTAATCCGCCCACCGCGTCGATGACCTTCTCAAACCCCGAAAAATTGACCACGATATACTCGTCTATATCCAGACAAAAGTTGTGTTTGACCGTCTGCTTCAGCAGCTCCGCCCCGCCGGCGGCGTAGGCGGCGTTCAGTTTGGCGTAGCTGTGCCCGCCGCCGGATTTGGGGATGTCCACCGCCGTGTCCCGCAGCAGCGAGATGAACCGGATCTCTTTCAGGTGTTCGTTGACCGACATAATCAGCATGGTGTCCGACAGCCCGGAAAAGGAATCGGGGCTGCGGGTATCGACGCCGATCAGCAGGATATTGGTGATGCCGGACACATTGCCGCGCACCTGAACGCCGGTCACCGGCGGCGGTTTTACGATCGGCTGCTCGCCTTCCGAAGCGACGATATCCTCCGGATCAATATAAGCGGCCGGGGGGATGTCCGGCGGGACGATTTTGAGGTTCAGCAGGATATCGGCAAAATACCACAGTCCCGCCGACAGGGCGATCATCATCAGGGCGGCGGCCACCGCGCCAACCCGGGCGGCGGGGGAGCGGCGGCGGGCGGCTTTTCGCGGCCGGGCGCAGACCGCGCGGTGGATCACCCGGTACCGGATCGCCTCCCAGCGGTCGGCCCGTTCGCAGATGGCGTCCAAGCTCTGTTCTATGGCGTTCAGGGACATAATAGACCCTCCGTTTCTCGTAATAATTTCAGCGCTTTGGCATAGCGGGAGCGGACGGTGCTGGCGGGGAGCCGCTGCAGCCCGGCAATCTCCTTGAGCGACAGCCCGGTATAGGTATGCAGGATCACGATCTCACGCTGTCCTGCGGACAGCGGCGACAGCAGCTCCCGCAGCCGCACCGTCTCCGAGAGAATGCCGCCGGGATCCGACAGATCCTCCGGCAATTCCCCGTATCGCAGCGTGTCCTTGTGCTTGCGGCGCAGCTCCTTCGAGACGTTCCGGGCGATGGCGAGGATAAAAGCCTCCCCCCGGGCGTTTGCCCGAAATGTCGGCGCGGCGGCCGGCAGCCGGACAAAGGTCTCCTGCAGCGCGTCCTACGCCAGATGAAAATCCTGCAAAATGCCGACGGCCAAAGCCATGACCGGCTTTTTCATCCGGATATACAGCTGTTCCAACGCTGTGATGTCTCTCGTGCAGCACCCGATCAGGGCCTCCACCGTTTCGCCGGCCATAACGTCCCTCATTTCAACACATGTGTCTGTATAGATATGATTCGGGAAGGGGGATTTGACGAAATAATTGAAAATTGAAAATTTTGTTTTTTGGTTATTTGTAAAAACGCACAAGCGGGTTACCGTCTGTACGTTTTATTTATGTCGATTGTTTTGCTTTTTCTTCTATTTGCCGGACCAATTCATGCGGAGACATTTGAAAGGCGTTTGCTATGCGCCATATTGTTTCAAAGTTGGGCTGTTTGGTCCCGCTCTCTATCATGGATAAATGGCTCCGGGCGATCCCTGTAAGCCCGCTGAATATTTCCTGTGACAGGTTTCTGTCTTTTCGCAATCTTTTGATAACCTTCCCGGCGGCAAACCGGTCAAATTCTACCATCGCAGACACTCCCTTTTTTACAATTTTATATGTAAAAAAGAAAAATATTGTCTATGGGGGTAGACAAATGTAAAAATGTATGCTATGATAGATAAAAATATTTGAAAAGGGGTTTTTAGCATGTTTAAAAATGTTGGCGGGAAAATTAAGGGGTTGGCAGTCTTTATAGCGGTTGCGGGTATTATTGGCAGTATAGCAGCTGGAATCAGTATTATCTCTAATGGCAGCCGTTATAACGATACTACGCTATTAGGAATCGGAGTCATGTTTGGCGGGTCGCTTTTTTCATGGCTTTCATCATTGTTTATGTATGGATTCGGTGAACTGATCGAAAAAACAACGGAAATATCAATAAATACCAATAATGCCAATTTATGGTTGAAATATGGTGTTGAAAAATTGATTAAAAAAGCGGATATAAATGCGAACAATGATGCTGAATAGCTGCGGTTCACCATGACGTGTATGGAAACGGCGGGGAAACCCGCCGTTTTGTTATCCGCTCTCCACTAATTATGTGTCCACTAATTACTATCAACTATTCCCTGCGTTCATCGCCCGATTCATCGCACAGATAACCCCCAGCATCGACGCCATGTTGATGTTCGGGGCGATGCCGACACCGAAAATGGACTTGCCGTCGGGTTTGCCTAACTCGATATAGGCGACGGCGCGGGCGGCGGAGCCGTCGTGGGCGTCGCCGTCGTGGGCCTCG
>WRDE01000086.1 GCA_009783605.1 Oscillospiraceae bacterium | reverse complement strand
TACCGAAGACGCTCAAACGCCGAAAATTTGGTATTTTCTGTCTGTCAGGAGCCGGCAAGATTCAGTGCAAATATCTTGCTTTCGGCAAGCATAGTATAACACGGCGTGAAATAATGTCAATAGTTTTTATGAAAATTCCGTTTTTACCACAGAAAAAAATTGCTGATGGCTCCTGCCAGCGTAAAAAAACGCACACGGATAAATCACCCCTGTGCGTTTTGATAAAAATCAAACACGCAGACCTTATTGACGGCAATGTGTATCTTGTGGTATACTGAAGGAGCCAGAGTGCCGAGAATTCGGTTGTTTTGGGGTGGTGTCCTCACCTTTGAAACAGGGCGTAGATGCTGGTATCATCTGCGTCTGCTTTGGCATTTTTTGTCTGCCGGGAACTTTCAGAAAGCTGTCGCTTTCTGCATCAGCAATGATAGTATATCATGGGGGAAAATAAAAATCAAGGATTATTTTTTTGTTTTTTCACGGGAATCTGATTTTCAAATAATTTTCAATTTATTCATACCCCGCGCTCCCTCTTCCATTATGATACATTTTGTGTTATACTATCAAAAATATCAAAAACTAAGGAAGTGACCATTTATGGCGGCCAGAAAAATTATGGTCGTTGACGACGACAGCAATATCTGCGAGCTGCTGCGGCTCTATTTGGAAAAGGAAGGCTACGATATCGTGATCGCGGCCAACGGCGCCCGGGCGCTGACGCTTTTTGACGAGACAAAACCCGATTTGATCCTGTTGGACGTGATGATGCCCCAGTTAGACGGCTGGCAGGTCTGCCGGGAGATCCGCAAAAAAGCGGCCACCCCCATCATCATGCTCACCGCCAAGAGCGAGGTGTTCGATAAGGTGCTGGGGTTAGAGCTGGGCGCCGACGACTATGTGACCAAGCCCTTCGAGGCGAAAGAGGTGATCGCCCGGGTCAAGGCGGTGCTGCGCCGCTGCGGCGTGCCGGAGGAGGAACGGGTCCGCAAGGTGCAGTATGACAAGCTGTATATCAACATGGAAAACTATGAGCTGCGGGTGGACGGCAAGCAGATCGACACCCCGCCCAAGGAGATGGAGCTGATCTATCACCTCGCCTCGAATCCCAACCGGGTCTACACCCGCGACCAGTTATTGGATGAGGTATGGGGATTTGAATATTACGGCGATTCCCGGACCGTTGACGTCCATGTCAAGCGGCTGCGCGAAAAATTGGACGGCATCTCACCGGAATGGACACTGAAAACCGTCTGGGGCGTGGGGTATAAATTTGAGGTAAAGGATAATAATGCTTAATTCTTAATGCTGAATGCTTAATAAGGACAGCCGTTAATTCAGCATTCAGCATTCAGCATTTATAATTATGTTTAAGAGTATCTTCTCAAAATATTTCACCGTGGTAGCGATAGCCATCCTCGCTTCCTTTCTTGCGCTCTGCGGCACCCAGCTGTTTCTCTCCACCCGGTATTGGGTCACCGAAAAGCGGGATGCCCTGTTTGACAGCGCCGATACCTTCGGACGGTATATTGCCGCTTATACCGTCCGGGTCGGCGGCGGTGTCGCGCTGCGGGAGGATTTTCTCCGGCTGCTGCCGCTGATGACCGATTTCAGTACTGCCACCGACAGCGTGATCCTGGCCCGGGCCGACGGAAAAGTGGTTTTTTCTTCGGATCCCCATTGCAGCGTCGCCCACGGTATGCTGCCGGAATCGCTGCTGGCACTGCTGCGGGAGCAGCAGGAACAGGGCGAGGGATACTTTGAGATCGGAACGCTGGAGGGTATCTTTGCCGGCAGGCAGTATACCGCCGCGCTGCCGGTCTATACCGATTACGGGTATCTGTACGGCTATGTGTTCGCCTCGGCCGGCACCTCCACGCTGACCCGCTATCTGGCCAACAATCTGCAGGTGTTCCTGCTGGCGGCGCTGGGGGTGCTGGCGCTGACCTTTATCGCCGTCTATGTGATGACCTACCGGTTGGTGTGGCCGCTGCGCCAGATGGCGTCGGCCACCCGGTGTTTTTCGGAAGGGGATTTTTCGGTCCGGATCCCGGTAAAAGGCCGGGACGAGGTGGCCCAGCTGGCTTTCGCGCTCAACAGTATGGCGATATCCCTCTCCTCGCTGGAGGATATGCGCCGCTCCTTCGTCACCAATGTCTCCCACGAATTGAAAACGCCGATGACCACCATCGCCGGTTTTGTGGACGGCATCCTCGACGGCACCATCGCCGCGGATAAGCGGAATCATTATTTAAAGATCGTCAGCAATGAGGTCAAGCGGCTCTCGCGGTTGGTCAAGACGATGCTGGATCTCTCCCGCATTGATTCCGGCCAGCTGCGGCTGACCCCTGTCCGGTTTGATCTGCGGGAAGCGGTCTGCAACTGCCTGCTTCCCTTTGAACGCCGGATCGAGGAGGGATCAATCCGGGTCACCGGGCTGGAAAACTGCCCCCGGGCGGAGATCACGGCGGATTATGATCTGATCGGCCAGGTGGTATACAATTTGTTGGATAACGCCGTAAAATTTACCAATCACGGCGGCGAGATCCGGATCGGGCTGGAAAACCGGGATAATCGGGTATACTTCCGGGTGAGGAATACCGGCGCAGGTATCCCGGCCCGGGAGATGCCGCGTATTTTTGATCGGTTTTATAAGAGCGACAAGTCCCGCGGATTGGACAAAAACGGCGTCGGATTGGGGCTGTATATCGTGCGCACGGTGATCAATCTGCACGAAGGCGAGATCGCCGTATTTTCGGCGGAGGGAGAATTCTGCGAATTTGAATTCTGGCTCCCGGCCCCATCCCCTATCCGCATGGGTGCTGCCTTTATCCGCATGACATAAAATACCGCAATGTTTAATAAATTTGAAAACAATCTTCAACCAATAGACACAATCACCGCATATACTTATCCCATATTCAGACAGAACATATTTATACGAAGGAGCGTTTGCGTGATGAACAATTTTGATGAATACCCCGCTGAAAATGGCAGCGAACCCCGGGATTTTCCGGAAACGCAGGAGCCGCAGGAGCAAAAAACGTCTGCCGAGACAAGCCCCAGCCAGAGCTGGTTCAATCTTCCCGACAACGGCTGGCAGACACCGGAGACGGCTGCCGGGGCCGAAGTCCAGCCGCAAAATTCCGAGCCGCAGCCCGCTCCGGAACCGCCCGCCTCCTCTCAGCCGCCTGTGCCGGAGCAATATACGGCTGCGGCGGCTCCGGCGCCCCGACATACGCAGCCCCCGCAGCAGCAGACCACCTATACCGGCGGCTGGCAGACACCGAGCCCGCCGCAGTATATCCCCCCGCAATATATGCAACCGCAGCAGATGCCCCCCCAGCCGAGCCCCTATTCAAACAATCCCTATGGATGGCAGTACACCCCGCAGCAAAAGCAATCACCGCAGCAGGCCTATCCGCAGTCGTCCCAAAAACCGTTGAAGCCCAAACGCAGCGGGATGTTGGTGTTTCTGGCGGTGGTGGGGATTCTCTGCACCCTGTCGTTAGTGGTCGCCGGCGCGTTGCTGGCGGACAATTCGTCTTCCGGCAGCAATGCCGGAAGCCAGACAAACAGCCCGTCCGAAAACGCCCCGAGCATCGTGACCCTCGATCCCGCCAAGGAAGGGATGCATACCCGGGATATCGTCAAGGCCAACCTGGATTCCACCGTAGTCATTACGATGTATGATCAGGTGAGCAGTATGTTCGGCGGCGGGACCGGCGCCGAACAGGTGGTGGGCGGCGCGTCCGGCATTGTCTGGACCGAAGACGGTTATATCATCACCAACGCTCATGTGGTATATAACGACAATGTGAATCCACCCCGGATCTATAAAAGGATCATGGTCAAACTGTATGACGAAACGGAATATGAAGCCAAAGTCGTCGGGTATGATACCAACACCGATCTGGCGGTCATTAAAATCGAACCGGAGAAAAAGCTGGATGTTGCTCAAATGGGTGATTCCGCCCAATTGGAGCTGGGCGATAAAGTCGTGGCGCTGGGCAATAACAGCGGATTAGACTGGTCGGTTACCGAAGGCATCGTCTCGGGTCTCAACCGGGATGTCTACGAGGAGACCCGCTATAATATCAAATGCATCCAGACTGACGCCGCCATCAATCCCGGCAATTCCGGCGGCCCGCTGCTCAATTCATCCGGACAGGTGGTCGGCATCAACTCCTCCAAAATCATGGCTACCGGCTATGAAGGGCTCGGCTTCTCAATTCCCATCAACGAGGCAAAAAAGATTCTGGAGGATTTGGTAAAATTCAACTATGTCAAAGGCCGTGTGAAATTGGGAATTACCGGGCGCACTTTTAATCAGGTCGGCATGGAGGGTTTCCGGATTGAGAGTATCGACCCCGATTCTTCCCTGACCGCCACCCGGGCCCGGGCGGGAGACATCATCACCCATGTCAATGAAATCCGGGTCCGGAATTATACCGAAATGTCGGCGGAACTGATCAAATACAGCGTCGGCGACGTGATTACCCTGTCGTTGATTCATATCAATTTCGACGACCGTTCCACCTCGACGATTGATGTGGAGGTAGAGCTGGTCGAGGACAAGATGCCGCCGCGGTAGAGCGCTAACCAACACATACACAAGAAATACATTCCGCGCCTCGGCGCGGAATGTATTTTTGTCTGCGTTTTTACACATTTGCGCAAACCAATTAATACTAAACTCCCGCCCCAACAGCGGTTTTGTGCTTTTTGCGAAGTATGCGTCAGTCTCTTTATGTTTTTAATCCTTTGATGAATTTGTCCATTCTCCCCCGCCGGTTGCTCATATAGTCCCGTAAGAGAGCCAATTGTTGTTCAAAGCTTTTAGCGGCCACCACCTCCGGCGGGTTGGAACCGATTTTGGAGTCCCATACGCTCCAGACGGTAAAATTCCAGTGCTGGGATATACTGATCATGCCGGCCCATTCGTTGAGCTTCCGGCTCAAATCGGCTGTCGCGGCATTGAGCAGCTCCCATTCTTCTTTTAATATCTCCCGCGCTTCCCGGCATTTGAACAGCAGATGGAACCAGCCGGCCCCGCTTGTATAGAGCGAATCGATATCATCGCCTTTGTTCCAATAGTCACAGTTACCCGAGCTGCGGTCAAAATCCCAGACCGGGCCGAGCTTGAACCTGCCGCCGGGATCCAGCGTCATAAAAACGCTGGAATGCATCGAGGAATCGTGGTTGTTGGTCCATTCCTCCACCAAATACCACTTGGCGAAAGACCGCACATCGATCAGCTCTTCGATTTCAGCGTAATTTCCGGATTTTAGCGCGTGGATAGCGTCTTCTACCTTGCCGAAAATATAGTAAGCGTGTTCTTCGGTAAGATCTTCATATTTCGGCTCTTTGATTGACACCCATTTTCCGCCCAGACTGGTACAATAGAATACATCTCCGGAAACCGGATCGTATGCCCCGACGCCGAATATCATCCACTGCTGTTTTTGAATCGGTTTGATTTCGTTGACATGACCGTCGAATTCCATCAGATACCCGACCTGTTCCACCGGCCAGTCGGGTTCGATTCCGGCAATATTGACCCGTTCGCTGTCTACTTTGACCTTTTCGGACAGGTTATAGGTCCCCCAATACCGGCCGTTATACCACAGATCCACCGGCCGGATCTTCATAATAAACTCAATGCCGGCGGCGTCGGCCAGATATTCCGCCATCACGTTGCGCAGCAGCGCTTTGTCCTCATGGTTGGAGACTAACGACCAGTTGCGGGAGCGGGACATATCCAACAGCCGCGCTTTTTCATCCAACTTGACGGTATATCCCTTTTTGGCGTGTCCCCAGCTGGAATTGCCTCTCCCTTTGACGGTACCGGTACCGGTGAACGGGGTATCCGCCGCGTATGGGCAGATAGCGGGATCGCCGCCGCCCAGATAGAAAAGGGCTTCCCATGTGCTGGTGCGAGAGGTGATTTCAGCAAAGTCTGCCGTTGTCACCGCAAAAGAGGGAATCCCGGTGTCTAATGTCTCCACCGTTACCGTCACCTCTTCGACGGAGCCGTCCTCGGCGGTCAGGGTCAGGATAACCGGCTCGGAAAAATCCAGCGCCGTCACTTCCGAAACCACCGGCGCCCCGTCCCGGCTCACCTCACGGCCGTAATACGCAAAAGTGGGGATCAGCGCGGTCCGGTCAACACCGGCGGGCAGCAGCGCGGTGATATGATTGTCAAAAAAATAGCAGGCGACGCCGAAAGGCAGCTGCGGATTGCTCTCCCGGGTCAGCAAAAAATTCCCCAACACTTTGGTATCCGGCTGGAGCTCCCATACCTCATTTGTCACCGCGTCGGCGGCCGACAGAATCGGCATCCCCGCCTCGTAGCCGGTGGGATCTATCCCCGCGGGCGTACGCGGGACATAAACGCCTGCGTCATCATCCGCGTTTTTCGGTCCGGAGCTGCTGGGGCTTCCTATGGAGGACAAAACGCTGCCGTTATTTGTGCATCCCGCCAGCGAAACCAGAATAGCCGCCGCCAGAAGCCGGCAAAGCCATACTTTAATGGTGTTGTGTATCATCCGGATATCCTTCTCCTATTTGCAAAATTCCTGGTAAAACGCGTTCATCTGCGGCCGCCGGGCCGCCAGCCAGTTTTTCAACAACGCGACCTGCTTTTCATAGGTATTGGCCGCCACCACCGCCGGGGGATTGGCGCCCATCTTCTGGTCCAGCACATCCCATATCTGGAAATTATATCTCTGCGAGCGGTAGACCAGCGCCGCCATGTCATCCACCCAATCCAAGAGATCGGCGGTTCTGGCATAAAAGGATTGCCATTCTTCCAAGAGGATATCGCGGGCCTGCTTATGCTCAAATATCAGGTAAAACCAGGCGGCGCCGGAGCGGTACAGATCCGGATTGTCACCGACATTCCAGTAATCGCAGTTGCCGGAGCTGAAATCCGCGTCCCAGACCGGTCCCATCTCTAACTTTCCGCCCGGTTTCAGATACATAAAACAGCTGGCATGGAAGGAGGTGTCGTGGTTGTTCAGATATTCCTGGACGATGTACCATTTGATAAAAGAGCGGACATCAATAATTTTTTCGATCCGGCTGTAATCCCTTGAATACAGCGCGTTGATCGCCTCTTCAACCTGATCGCAGATATAGGTGATGTGCGCTCTGTCGTTGGCTATTTCTTTCGGATAAGCGGGGCTCTTGATACGGGCGACCTTGCCGCCGATCGGCACCCGGAAGAACAGCTTGTCGGTATCCGGGTTATACCAGGGCCGGTAATAATCGCCGGCGCCGATCGGGCGCTCCAGCGCGCCCAGGTCGGGAACGTTCTGGGCATGGCTGTCAAATTCCAATAAATACCCGATATCACCGGGTTTCGCGCCGGGGTAATACGCCGGGATATTGATCCGCTCGGGGTCGACCTCCTTCTTTTCCGAGAGGAGATAGGTCCCCATATACCGGCCGTTATACCAGAAATCCACCAACTTCATCTTCAGCACAAATTCCATGCCGGTCATGGCCGCCAGATGCTGCGCAAGCGGATTGCGTACCATCGACTTGTCGCAATAGTTGTTGATCAGCGTCCAGTCCTTCGCCCGCGGCATCCCCAGCACCGACGCCTTGTTCGCCAGCTTGATGTTGAAATGCTTTTTTTCGACATTCCAGCTGGTATTGCCCCGGCCCTTGGCTTCGGCCGGCACAATCATCGGCAGCTGCTGGACATAATCGCAGATTTCGGGATCGCCGCCGCCGGCATATGCCGGCGGCGGCGATCCCGAAATC
>WRDE01000085.1 GCA_009783605.1 Oscillospiraceae bacterium | reverse complement strand
CCTATGCCAAAATGGGCTATGACACCGCCGTTTTCACCGAGCGGATGGAAAATCAGATCCGGGCCTTGCGGGAGCAGTCGCTGGCGGCGGTCAAGGAGATTGATCCGTCGCTGACGGCGGCCCAGGCGTCCCGGATCATCAAATTGATGCCGTTAGGCGGCGCGGCGCAGATCGGAGAATTGACCGCCGTCGCCCCGTCCTTCACCGAAGTGCTGGCGCAAAAACTGGCGGCCACCCGCGCGGCCGAGAGTTATCAAATTTTCCGGGAATTATGCGATCCGGCGCGGATAGCGGTCGGATTCCGGAAAAACGAGGCCTTTACAGCCGAGGCGCTGGCCGGGGGCGATAATCCGTTGGAGCAATTGGGCGGTTTAGCCGCCGGCAATCCGCTGGAGCTGCTGAACGGCCTGACTGACAGCGCTAACCCGGAGGAAACCGCGCCGCCGGACCCGTATCTGCTCTGGCTGATCGCCCCCTCGCCGGACGGCCAATACGCGGCGGTGGAATTCGCCGAAGCGGATACCGCCACCTTTGTCTACCGCACCGGCGGGGATTTCGACCGGTTCGCCAAAAAACTGAACCGGGCGCTGGAGGCGGTCAGCTTCCGGCGGGAGGTGATCCGCCTGTCGGATGAGGAACTGCGGAAACCCGAAAACGCCGACTATTACATGGCCGCCAAACGCACCCCCGCGCTGCAATTCGTCCGTGCCAACTTTGCTGGACGGATAATCCATTCCAGTGCGGATTCCTGGAAACGCAAGCTGCTCGACATATGGAGCGGACAAACGGCAGCCGAGAACAGAAATCCCCCCGAACCGGCGCACTCAGCCCAAAGATTCTGCGGCCAATGCGGAGCGGCGCGAATAGCGGATATGAAATTCTGCGGGAATTGCGGAGCAAAAGTATAATTGACAAATTGGTTTGCGTAATTGTGTTAAAGCGTAGAACAAAAATCACATCCGCGCCGTGGCGCGGATGTGATTTCTTGTGAATGGGTTGGTTATCAATTTTCCACCGGGAACCGGTCAATCTTATCTACAATCCATTGCAATATCAGCCGCGCGTCACTGATCGTCACCGCTGCGCCGCCGCTGACCCGGGCGTTTACCATCCGGTCCTCCGGAATGGTGTGTTTGCCGACGAGATGCTGCAGCAGCAGCCGGGCGTCGGTGATATCCACCTTATTGTCGCCGTTGATATCGCCGTATTTGATTGGCGGCGGCGGCGGTTCGTCGTCGAAATCGGGATCGCCCGGTCCATACGGCACCTCGGGCGGCGTGACCGCCCCGGTGAACTCGAACCAGTTGGTGTTGTACCCGTTGGTGCCGAAACAGAGGTATACATCGTGGACGCCGGTCAGCAGCGACGGATCTGCCAGCGTGAGGGTGAAGGTGCGATAGGTAAACCAGCCGCCGGTATTGGTGAGGGCTGCGGTGGCGATCAGCGGCCCGGTGGGGCTGTCCAACCGGAGATAAGCGGTTCCGGAAGCGTGTTCCACCGCCGCCCGGAAGGTCAGCCCGGTGGGGATCGAAACGAAATGAACATCCTGATACCGCACCCATTCGCCGGCGTTGATGTGCGCCACGCTCTGGCCGCCTTCCTGGTTGTCCTCTTTTCCGGCCGTACCTTTCTGATCGGTCCACTCGTCCGCCTGGATCCGGGCCGGCACCGTGAACATATTGTTGTCCGGCCCCTTGATAAAGGCGATCTTGATATACCGGTCCTCCCGCCAGACCTTCAGGATGACCTCGCCGCCGTTGGGGGTGCTGCTATACATCTGTGCCAGCCCCGCGGTGCCGCCGAAAACATAGCCGTTATACTTGGCGATGATATCGTTTTCCCGCAGCCCGGCGAACGCCGCGAAGGAGCCGTCGCCGAGTGCCTGGATATACGCGCCCTTATTGCCGATCTCGGCCGGCGCTTTGGTTTTGGCCAGCACCGCGTCGTCATACAGGTTATTGACCGTCGCCCGCAGGAATGGCCGGGGCTGGGATACCACCTGACCGGCCGGGATATCGGTGGGGACAATGTTCCAGCCGTCCAGCTCAAATTGGGGTGTGCCGGCGGAAAAACGGCAGTCAATCTCCAGCGTGATCACCTTGGACTGCCCCGGCATCAGTGAGATGTAGTTGTCGTCGTAATACACCGGCAGCAGCTGTTCGCCGGTTACGCTGTCCAATGTCTTCAGCCGGATCATCAGCGCCGGGCTGGCCGTCGGATTTTTGACCGTCACCGCATACCGGGGATTGCCGCCCGCCGCGTCAGGCAGCTTCTGGAAGGATTTTTCCAGCTCCACCCAGGGCAGGGCGGACAGCGCCTTATACTCCTGCGGGGCGCTGACATTGTACCAGTAGAAGTTGTCCGAGAGCAGCGCGGTGCCCTGATACACGGCGGTCTGGATGAACCGGATATCCGATTTTCCCGCCAGCGCGGGAATGGTGAAGGCGGTGGCGATGGCGTCCACGCCGATATTCATGGTCTTTTCCTCGCTGTGGATGAGGGCGCCGCCGATGTCGAAGATGTTCAGCACTACCCGCAGGCCGGTCCGCGCGGTCTGGGTATAGTTGCGCAGAAATATCTTGTCCCGGTCGCCGGTGATGTTGGCCCAGTAGGCGGACACCGGCGCGGCGCCCTTTTTGGCGCCGAAGAAACCGCCGTTGGTGTCGTAGTAGTAGTCATAGGTCTGCCAGACCATCGACGGCCAGGCCGACTGGCTCATCCACATCATCAGCCCTTCCCGCTGGGCGTAATACATCCCGTCATACAGCGCTTTCATGCCCTCGTAATTCTGCATCTGGGCGGTGCGGGCGAAGTCCCGGAGGTTGTCATACGTGCCGTAGCTGCCGCGCAGCTTGGCCTCATATTCCGCCGCGTTCTGGGCGCTGTTGTTGCAGAAGTCGTGGATGCCCCAAACATCGCTCCGCGGCCAGGCATATTCCCCGGTCAGCATCTTCATCAGGCTCTCATAGGCTGGCACGTTGGGGAACCCCTTTTCGATCTGCATGATTTTGTCCAACTGCCGATCGGGGTAGCTCTTCTGGAAATATTCCCACGGGTTCAGCGCGGAATAGGTGAACCCCTCGCCGGTCAGCAGGTTGTCGGCGGAAAAGGAGACATAGAACCGGCTGCCGTCGGCGTCCTTGGTCAGCTGCCGCAGCGGAATATCCAATGAATCCGGCGGCGGCCCCTCGTTGCGCCCCGCGTATATGGCCAGGGCGGCGTGCCGGCGGATGCGGTAGGTGCTGTCCACGGCGTTGGCCATGAACATGACCTCGTCTCCGGGGTTGGGGCCGTCCCCCGGATTGGCCATCCAGTAGTCGTTCCAGATCAGGATACCGTATCTGTCGCAGGCGTCATAAAACGCCGGGTTACGGGTCATGCCGACCCAGTTGCGGATCATGGTGAAGTTGGCCTCGGCGTGAAGGCGCACCTTTACGTCGTATTCGTCGGCGGTGGCCGCCAGATTGGCGTCGTCCATCCCCCAGTTGCCGCCCCGCATCACGATATGGACGCCGTTGCAGTACAGCGAGAGCGGCGCCTTGCCCTGATCCCGGGACCGGACGTATTTGTCCTTGTTGTTTTTGTCGATCGACGGATCGAATTTATAGGTGAATTCCCGCACCCCGAACCGGAATGACAGCGCGTCCGACGACTTGTTATCGGCGGCGTTGGCGGCGGTCAGGCTCATGGTATACAGCGGCTGATCCCCGTAAGTATTCGGCCACCATAGATTCGGATTGTTCATCACCAGATCGGATTTGAGAAGATATTCCTGCCGCAAGGTATTGGCGGGGATATTAACCGTTGTCTCAAAGGCCATCCCCGAAGGGGTGATGATGCCGGACACCTTGGCATTAACCGCCGTGTTGGACGGATTCGACAGCAGCGCCTTTACGGTCAGCGTGGCCTTGGTGTTGTTGTCGCTGAGTTTGGTGATAACCAGCGGATCGGCGATCGCGATATCCTCGGTATAGCTCAAAAACACGTCGCCGTAGATACCGATGTTGCGTCCCGGAATAGTCGGCACCCAGTCCCAGCCGATCGAAGCGTGGATGGTGGGATTGTCCTGCCCCAGAACACCGCCGTTCCGTCCGGCGGTGTTCGCGGTTTTCAGGTCGATGCTGCCGGGATTGTCGTTGGCGTGGATATAGACGGCGAGGCAGTTGTCTCCGCCGTAATTGGCCAGCCCGGTGATATCAAACCGCCCGCGCAGAAACGCGCCGTCGATCCGGCCCAGGTAGCTGCCATTAAACCAGATCTCGGCCTTCCAGTTGACCGCGTCAAAATTCAGCCATGTACGCTTGCCCTGCTGGGCAGCCGGAACCGTGAAGGTGTTGCGGTACCAGAAATCGGCGGTGAAGAAGCTGTCGGACAGCTGCAATACATTGTCGGCGATCCGCATATCCGGCACCGCGCCGGCCCGGAAATAGGAGGTCAGCACCGTCCCCGGCACCGTCGCCGGCAGCCAGCCTGTGTCGTTAAAGCCGGTTTTGGACAGTGCGACGCCGTCGGCCGCGGCACCCCCGGTGCCGCTTACCTCCGACGCCCGCTCCACCCGCCAGTTGCCGCCTCGCAGCTGCTGGGTGCCGTCGGCCTCTGGCGCGGGCAGCGGCGGGAGCTGATAATCCACCGCGTTGCTGCCCCAGACCTCCAGCTCGGACAGGGCGTAGGCGCTGCCGTTGCTCTGTTTGCACAGCAGCCGGACATAGACGGCTTCCTTTTCGGCAAAACCGCATGCCTCGACCCCGCCGCCGCCGTTATTTTTGGTGAACACGGTACTCCAGCTTTTGGCGTCGTCCGAAATCTGGAGCTCATACTGCCGGGCGTAATCGCTGTCCGGCCAGTGCAGCGTCACCTTGTCGAATTTGCTTTTTCCGCCCAAATCGACATAGACCCATTCCTCGCCGGCACCGGCGCTCACCCAGACGCTGTTGAAGCCGAAATCTATCTCGTCCTCCAACAGTGATTTCCCGGCGCCGTCTAACAGATCCCACCGGGCCAGCTGCATCAGCGGCCGGCCGTCCATGCTGGTGACATTCGGGTTCCGGGTAGCGGTGATATCTAACCGGTAATAGGTATAGGTCACTGCCGCCGCCAGGGTAAATGTCTGCACCTGCCGGCGGGCGGTGAACCGGAAATTGGTTTTGGTGTCGAGCACCGTCCAGTCGGTTCCGTTATCCGACCCTTGCAGCGTCCAATCGGCGGGGTCCCGCTCCTCGGCGTCGTGGGCGGAGGCCATGATATACGCGCTGACCCCCTTCTGCGCGATCCGCGCCGGCAGCCGGATCTGTATCCAGCCGCTCCGGTGGAAGGTGAGGTATTTGGTGGGGGTGGCGCCGGTGGGGAAGGGCGGCATCCCGTCAAACAGATTCATCAGCTGCTCGTCGCCGGGGCTGTCGGCGTTGGGATGCTGGGCGGAGAATTTGATCTGCTCGTCCCCGTGCATACTGAAGATGCCGTCGGTGACCAACTGGGCGGTCCCGAAAAAATCGCCGGCGCTGGAATGATACGCCGCCCGGCGCAGCGCGATGTTGCGGTAAACGCCCTCCGCGGACCCGGGAATACTCTCCGGCAGCAGTGTGCCGGACGCCACGAACGTTAATGCGACACATAATGATGCGGACAGTATCCGATAGACCGTCTGTTTCATAATATTTTCCTCCGTTTTTCCGGTGATAATGATAAAATTCCCAAGATGTATTGCCGTATTATAAGAACTATGATACAATAAATACCGCGTCAATGCGCGACAAACTGCGTAGCATAGGCGACAATATTTGCGCTGAAATGAGGGGGATAACGCCTGTGTCTCTCTACGAATACCGCCCGCAGGATATCTCGTTGCGTCTGGGTGACGTCTTCGACATGCCGCCGCATCTGCACACCCATATAGAGATTTTATATCTCATCGACGGCGAGCTGCAGCTGTCGGTCAGCCGCCGACGTTCCCCGATGACGTCGGGCGATACCGCGGTAGTGTTCCCCAATGCGGTTCATTCCTTTCAGGCCCGGAGTACCGGCGGAGCGCTGGAGATCCTCATCTTTTCGCCGACGGTGCTGCGGCAGAATCGTAACCTGCTGGCGCAATACCGCCCCCGGGATCCGGTGGTCCGGGCGGCCGATCTGCATCCCGATGTCCGGAGCGCGATGCAATCGCTGCAGGCGGAGATCCCGGCACCGGACGAACGGCTCTGCCCGATCCTGTTCGACCTGATCATGGCGCGGCTGATCCCGGCGCTGACATTGGAAAAAAACGCCGAAACCAACCGGTTCGACGTGACGGCACAGGCGGTCGCGTATATGACCCACCATTTCCAGGAGCCGCTGACGCTGGATTCCGTCGCCGAAAAGCTGGAAATCAGCCGCTACCGGCTGTCGCGGCTGTTCACAAGGGAACTGGGCATCTCGTTTTCGCGGTATCTGCGCCAGCTGCGGGTAAGCCGCGCCAAAGAGCTGCTGCTGTCCGGCGGCGGCTCGGTACTGGATATCGGCATGGACTGCGGCTTCGGCACCCTACGCAGCTTCGAACGCGCCTTCGCGGAAGACTGCGGCGTGACGCCGCGGGACTATCGGCGGCACGGGTAATAATGAACAGCTACAAATCAGCGTCCGACCCCCGCCAGCCCAAAAACTCCTCACTCCCACTCCCTACCCCCAAAAAACCCAATAATTCCGGGAGGAACGCCGGATGATATTGACCAAACGGACGGGATTATCTCCCGATCCGGCGTTGATTTGCGCCAGATGTTCCGCGGTGTTGAGGGATGTTGTCAACGCCTGGAGGTCGATAGCGTCCGGAGTGACACAGAGTATTTCCACATAGGTCCTGCTCTCCTTTGCCTCCCGGGCGATCAGCCCGGCAACAAATTCCTCGGCCGGCTGTCCGCCGGCAAACAGCTGGCCGTTTACGGCAAAGTAGGTGGCGGCGAAAGAATCCGCGGCGGGCAGGGGAAAGGAGTGATCGATATAGTGGTCATACCGCAGCTCGCTTTCGGGGATATGAAACCAGCGGTATGCCGTGGCGGTTAACCCGTCGATACGGATCTCGCCGTCGTTCCAGGTACAGTCGGTATGCCCCCATACGCCGCCGATATTGACGATATTCCACATATGGCTGCCGTTATAATCCGGCGTCCCGTCGGGATATAAATCGTGCCCCTTCACCAAGGTATTCTGTATCCCGGCATAATATAAAAGCAGCTGGAGCGCCCGGGAATAGCCCTCGCAGACCGCGGAATTGTTGATGAAGACTCCCGTTATCGAAAAGGCGTACATATGGCTGTAGGGATTGTTGACCGCCGCCATTGAATACGTTGTTTTTTCGCAGACGTAGTCGTGGAGGATGAGCTCGCGGTCGAATTCGCTCAGACCCGAGGGCATGGAGGCGAACAGCGCCCGGATGTCGTTTTTGATCCTCGCCGCGAGCGTTTCGGACTGCGCGGGCGTGTGGGCATATTCGGCTTTAAAGCCGTCCGCGTCATATTCAAAATAGATTATGGGCGTACCGCTCGTTGTAAACACATAAGACCGCGGCATCCAGAAGAATTGGGGATAATCGTTGAAAACCGCCTGATACGCGATAAGTATGTCCTCGGTTCTGCAATCGGTATCAAGATAACCGCCGACCGCGAAGCTCTCGACATAACGCACGATGCTTTTATATACGATTTTTTGCGTTTCGCTGAGAGCCTTATAGCAGTGATAATCGGTCCCGGCGACCGGCTTATACGGCAATGAATCGGGAACGCAGTTGTATTTATTGCTTATTACGGATATCGAATCGGAGCT
>WRDE01000084.1 GCA_009783605.1 Oscillospiraceae bacterium | reverse complement strand
ATGCAATCCGGCTGTAACGAATATACCTGCCCTGTAGTCGCAACCCTCGACATGATCGGCGGAAAATATAAATCGCTGATCCTTTGGCATCTGATCGACACCGTTCTGCGTTTCGGAGAACTCCGCCGGCTCATCCCGCAAGCTACGCCAAAAATGCTGACTCAACAGCTCCGGGAATTGGAAGGAGACAATTTAATCGTCCGCACGGTTTATCCGGTGGTCCCCCCTAAGGTAGAATACCGGTTGTCGGATCTGGGAAAGAGCATACAGCCAATTTTAAGAACCATGTATAACTGGGGAGCGGAATATATGAAAAGCAACGGCATGACGATTACTTGTTCTATGAATATAAATGGTTGATTTGTATTTTCGACGATTTGTATTGAGATGTTTTATAATATACAAAATAAATGCTATGTTCAACATATTTTTTCGTTAAAAATTATATCAATCAAAATATCAATAAATAAGACTATCTATTATCTGATAATTTATTCTATAAATAAAATAAAAAATATTACCCGGAAAGGTATACTTTCGTCGGGTAATATTTACAATAGTAATCTATTATATATAATAAGCCTTGTATATTGTTATATTCTTTGAATAGTATATATTAATCGAAACTCTATGCTACTTAATATTCTTTCGCTTTTTCTTTGCCGGAGAGCACACGTATTGCCCCCTCGGCCAGAGCTTCCATCTCAAATTCACCTTTATAGATGAGTATTTTGGCAAAGGGTTCGATGCGTTTGGTAACTGCCGGAACGATCCAATCGGATTTGGCCATGCCGCCTGTGAGGATGACGGCGTCGATGGGTTCTCCCTCAAAGGCGGCCATATACCCCAGTATATAAAAGGCTACGCGATAGGACATGGCGTTCAGTAACAAGGCGATATCCGGGTCGGCGGCGGCCAGCTCTTCGATGGCGATCAGATCACTCAGGCCGGTATACGCCAGGATGCCGCAGCCGGTTGAGAGCTGGCGGTACAATTCGTCATGGGATTTGCCGGAGGTAAAAATATAGTCAAGCAGCTTCAGATTGGGCAGCTGGCCGGGCCGGTCAATACAGAGCGGACCTTCTTCGGCCGGGTTACAGGTATCCACCATCCGGCCTTTACGGTGTGCCGCCACGCTGATACCGCCGCCCATATGGGCGACGACAAAATTGCACTGCTCATAAGATTTGCCAAGCTCCTGAGCGGCATAGCGGGTGACCGCTTTGTGGTTCAGCGCGTGGACCTTGCAGATACGGCGCATCCCCGGAATGCCTGTCACATAGCTTTCCGGCATAAATTCATCCACTGAGACAGGATCGGTATAAAACGCGGGTTTTCGGTACCGTTCAGACAGAATTTTACCGCAAAACGGACTGATATTGGCGGCATGTTCGCCCCAGCGCGCGTATTTCAAATCGTCCAGCAGCTCTTCGTTGATGGTGTATGTCCCGCTTTCAAGAGGCTTGCAGAATCCGCCCCGGCACGCGATGGCATCTACTTCGGAAAAATCCAATCCTTTTTCGGCGATGACTTCATCAATAGCGGCCATACGAAAGCTTATCTGATCATAGACGTTCAGAAAAGAGCGTATTTTTTCGGGATTATGCCGCTTGGTCACCGACCAGATCTGCTCATGGCCTTCAAAAAAAGCGACCTTTAAACTCGATGAACCGGGATTGATTACAAAAATTCTGAACATGATAAAATAATAACCTTTCTTAAATAGTATCAAGACGCAGAGAAAAATTATTCCCGTACCATGCATACCACGGCACGGGAATAATTTTTGTGTATGGCTTATGGATAGGTGTTATGTTTATCTATCCCATTCACTCATAGATTTTGCTTTGCCGCTCTTTTCGGATATGACTACCACATCATCCGCGTCGCGGGCCAATTTATAGCAGTACACATATCCTTCGGCAAACACATAGAACTCGGCCAGATCCTGGGTTGCATAGCAGAGAATGTGTTTGTTCAGATTTATCGCGAGCTTCAGCAATTCCTTGAATTCCGGAACATAGATGAATTGCTGTCCGGTCAGGTCGGTTGGCTCAAGGGAGATGGTGATTTCATCGGCGTATTTCCGCAGGATCTCATCCACCTTAAATTTATACTCGTCTTTTTTCGCTTCTTTTTGTCTCAGTCCGTAGATAATCCCGTAAACATTCACCGAAATCCAGAGCGCGATCAGAATCACTGTCAATACGCCGACACTGTCTTTCTCACTCCCCGCAACCGACAAATCGTATATCGGTTTGCCGTCATCGGATATCATGTACACCTCATTCGAGAGCGGAATGGTCAGCGCCCGGTTGATTGTCTCGTTGATCCCGTTGTCCTTGATATTCACCTTATAGATAAACTCCACCAACAGTTCGGCGGAAAAAGACAGCGCGCGGTCGGTGGTGACGTCTTCTTTTTCCATCTGCGCCTTCTGATCCAAAACGAACTTCCGGTATGTATCAATATACTTTTTCGGATAGGTTATATACTCTCCGCCGGGCTTGTCTCCGGCTTCCTTGCCGGTAAACAGGATATTCTTGCCCGAGACAGTACCGCTTACCTCCGAAAGGATTACCTTTTCTTCAAAAACGGCCGGGTTGGTATAGGTGTCCGAGGTTTTTAAGTACTTGATAAGTAGCGTCTCTTTGGCGGTGTATTGATATGCCACGTCAAATTTTTGGTCGAAATCGGCCGAAAATGAGTTTTCGATTGCAATAAAATCGGTGTAGGACATCAGATAATGCAGTTCGGGCGGCCGGGGGCCGGCGCCGAAAATTTTGTTGTCCTGATAATGAACAGTAAACCGCACGTCGTTTTTTGCGGATGCGTTGACCGCCGTATCCGCCGCCTGCTTGAACGCAAACACCGCAATGAATACCATTGTGATGGCAAGACATACCGTGCAAAAAATGAGTATGGCGGATGTATAGGTTTTAATATTCTGAAGAATTCTCATGATTTTCCTCCCAATTTTGCGGTTTAACCGTTAAATAATGTTCGTATCCATACGAAAGGATAGCCGATATACGGAACAAATGCCCGGGTGATGCCGATAATTTGATCCGGTTCCACCGGCTGGGAGTCCGGATTGGGGCTGTTGTCGCCTTGGGTGATATAGGTCCGCTCGCCGTCGGCGTTATAGCGGAATTCGATGACCCGGTGGGTATATTCGACGTTTCCGCGCTTAAAATGAAGAATGTCCCCTTCTTTTACCGCGCCGAACGCCTCCTCCCGGCTTATCTTTTCCGACACGACGACCGAACCGGGGCCGAAGGTGTCCTCCATGCTGTCGGTCAGCACCACCACCGGATAATAGGAAAACGCGCCCGCGACAAAAGAGACGACGATTATGACCAGCGCGGCGGTGATGATATAGACGTCTAACGGCTTTTTTTGATATTTCAGATGCCGTTTCGCCTGCCGCCGGCGGATCTTTTTGTCCTCGTCCATATTGAAAAAATAGATTGCGAAGGTGCCGACTAAGAGGGCGGTCCGCATGACGGCCCAGACGGCTTCGCTGACCGCCGGCAAAACCGGCAGGAAGAAGGTGCTCAGGGAATAGACGGCGCGGATGATCAGCACCGCCAAAAGTGAACCGTCAACCGCGATATACGACAGCACGGCGTTCATCGTCAGCACCGGCAGGATGGTCACGATCAGAAAATCCAGCACTTTCGCGTAACTCAGATCCACGCTCCGCAGCGTGTCCAACTGCAGGAACATGTACACCAATGTCAGCACGATGGCGGTTATCTCCCGGTATTCCTTCGGCGCGTCTTTGATGATCTTGACCCGCAGCACCTCGGACATACAGGCGACGGCGGCGAAGACCCAGATATGTTCGACAGCCAATCCGAAACTGCCGGCAGCCATCGAATTTTCTCCGAAACCGAACAAAACGCCGGCAGCCAATATGGCGCTGCCAAACAGCAGCACGCCGAAACCGGCCAGTGTGAGCGATATTTTGCGGTTTTTCACATACCGCCGGTCCCATCCGGTGAGCCCGTAAAGGGCCGCGATGATGGCGAGGTAGATCAATGGCCGCCACAGGCGGTTGAACAGGACGACCATATGGGACGGGATCAGCAGATAGATAACCTGCGCCGCGACTAAGATCAGCAGCGCGGCCAAGTGGAACATGTCGTTTTTATTTTTTTTCATCAGTAAAACCTTTCGGTTCCGGGAATTTTTGCAAGAAGTACAGAGATGCGCATAACGTATAAAAAGCGCCGGCACGCCACACCGGCGTGCCGGCGCTTTCATACGCGTAATGTTAAAACGCGAAATTTACTAAGAAGGGATCATAGCGGAGAGGGGAGGCCCGCTATTGTTATGGATAATACAGTATTTTAATTAAGGTGCGGGATCGTAGTCAATTTTGAAGGTGAAGGTAAAGGTATCGCCGTTCACCGGATCTGCGAGGGTAGTATAACCAAGTTTCCATTGCACCACGATTTGATAGGTAGACAAAGATTCATCACCTATACCAAGAATACCGGCTCCCAAACTGGAATGATCCTCAGTCAACGCATCCTTCCAATCAGTGGAAACATTAACAGCCGTGGCGAAAGTAGCCGCGTTAGCGCCTGTAGGGACGAAAGTTAACCCTGTATTCGAAGCATTATCGAGAAGTTCCGCGTCCAACTGACCATTATTCTTCAAGTCAAAGAAGAATGTCATTTGATCATTCGGCGACGTCAATGTTGCCGATATTGTCGCCGTTTGTCCGTCAGGGGATATGGTCATGGTTCCCCAAGAAGGATTGGTTCCGGGACGCGGAGTGCCGTCGTTGGGTAAAACAGTGCCGGCGGCATTTTGAACTAACGGATTAATGATGTCGACCTTCAGGAAGGCCTCCAGTTTTACAGTGCCGTTAAAGGTAAGGGTACCCGCGGCGGCATACGCGAAAGCGGTTACGAAAACCAACGCGAATACGAGTAATAATGTGGATAATCTCTTTCTGCCTCTTGTTCTGGACATGTCTCATTTCTCCTTTTAATTTGTTTTTTAATTTTTTTGGGGTTTTTGAGATTTTGCCGTGCTTTTTGGTTTGGGTCTATCGAAAAATTTCCCCTCAAAGTATATCGCTTATATAATCACAGGTTTTCCGCAAAAACAGAGCTTTCTCTTTCGCGGTAAATCTGATTGTTTTCCGGTTTCCTTCTGCCCTTTGCGGGCGGAAGGAAACATCGAAATTTTGTGATCTTTCCGTGCTAAACTTGCAGGTGCGGTACGGCATTGCGGTTTTATGCCGTTATGGGGAAGGTATACGTGATAGTCATTGTCGTACCCTTATTGCTGATGACAGTGACTCCGGTCATACCGTTTACCAAGATGTTTGCGGGGACGATACCTTCAAATGTTTTTCCTGCGACGGCCATCAACTTAAATGTAACGGTATACATCGCCCCGGCATTGAAGGGGTTATGTACCGGCGCCCAACCTACTGAGGTGATGATATAATCGGCCGATCCGGGAATCGCGGCCGTGCTCGGTAATTGACCCGTCTCCGGCGCCGTGATCTGGATACCCACATTCGCGATATTCGGACCAATTACCACGGGCGGCGGATCCTGCGGCGGAGGCGCCAGCAGCGTGGCAAAGGTATAGGTGAGGGTCATGCTGGTGCCTTTGTTGGAAATGATGACCGCGGCATTGCCGTTTATCTTGACGTCCGCCGGCGGAATATCCGCGAAGGTTTTGCCTGTTTCGGCGGTGATTTTAACCGTAACGGTGTATGCTGCTCCCGCCATGAACGGATTGTTGACCGGCGCCCATGCCACGGAGTTTACGGTATAGCCGCTGAAATAGCCGTTACCTGTATCGGGCGTACCGCTATTGACCGGCGCCGCGTCTATCACCGGCGCGGTGACAAGGACATTGATGCCGTTAAATTCCAGCACCGGCTCCGGCGGTGCCGGCGGTTCCGGCGGCGGATCCGCAAAGGTGTAAGTGACCGTCATGGTAGTGCCCTTGTTGGATATGATGGTCGCGACCGCTCCGTTGACAGTGACGTCGCCCGCCACAATTCCGTTAAAGGTTCCCACTGTACCCGCTGTGATCTTGATGGTGACGGTGTACTTCGCATCCGCAACAAACGGGTTGTTGACCGGTGCCCAGGATACCGAATTGACGGTAAATCTGCCCTCGCCGCTGGCGTCGGAGCCGGTGTTGCTGGGCGTTGCGCCTGGGACCGGGGCGGTCACTTTGATCGGGATGGGGGCCAGGATGATTGCCGGGAAGGTGTAGGTAATCGTCATGGTCGCGCCGGGGGTGCCGGCGACGGTGGCGTTGAACCCGTTGATTTTTGGCGTTCCCGCGAAGCCCGCGAAGGTTTTCCCGGTGGCCGCGGTGAGGGTGACGGTGGCAGTATAGGCCTGCCCGGCCGCGAATGTGCCGGCCGTCGGCGCCCATGCTACCGTGCCAAGGGTGAAGTCGCCGGTGGCGCCGGCATCGGTGGCTGCGCCGCTGGGGGTTTCGCCTATTTCGGGCGCCGTCACGGTGATGGCGGCCGCCGTAATCGGGGTCAGCGGGGTCGCCGGGAAGGTGTATTCGATGGTCAGGCTGTCGCCGTCGTTCGCTGTGATGTTCGCGGCGAACCCGTTGATGGTAACATTATTTGTCAGCCCTTCAAAGGTCATATCCTCAGCCGCCGTGAGGGTGAGGGTAGCTTTGTAGGCCACCTCATACTGGAACGGATTGTGAGTCGGCGACCAGGATACCGCGCCGAGGGTGAAGTCGCCGGTGGCGCCCGCGTCAACCGCCGTGGCGTTGGGCGCGTTGCCCGGCACCGGCGCGGTCACGGTGACGGCGGCCGATAAGATCGGGACGTCGTCCTCGTCCTCGTCGTCCGGTTTGGCCCAGACATTGAGCTGCTTGAAGTTGGCGCCGTCCTGGGTGCCGTTGTTGATTTCAATGACGTTATCGGTGCCCGGGTTCAGGAAGACGAACATTTTGAATGAACCCAGCGCGCTGTCTCCCCATCCTCCTGTATTGGCGAAGTGTACCTTAGTCGGCACGCCGTTGACGTTGACGGTAAAGTTCGCGTTATTCGTATCGGTGGCATATTCGATTTCAATCACATGCAGGCCGCCCGCGCCGCCGTCCACCTGCGTAAACCGGACAAACGCATTGGGGGAGTTGGTATATTCGGCATACGCGCCGCCGTCGCCGCCCTTACACGGATGGACAGGATATTCGTCGCCGCCGAGGATACAGGTCGCGTCTTTGACCTGGGATTCGCTGACCAATACCGTATAGTCGTCGTATCTGCCTTCAAAATAGACGTCGAGGCCTTTGACGTTGATCGAGTCGCCCTTGAACATGATCCGGTTGTTCGGTCCCGGCAGCAGATCGACGATGACGTACCCGTACGCGTCGAACTGTTCCCATTGATCGTTGCTCGGACAATCCATCGCCAGGACTATCGGATAGGGCGACGTATACGACGGAACAGCGGGAAGGGTTTCGGGTCCGCCGGTAGGCGCAGGCTTATTGGTGGGATGGTAATCGTTCTCGGTCTTACCGGTAACGTTAGATACAGCCAAGGGGCTGTTGACCGTCACCTGCAGCGTCTTATTGTTGGGTGAGCTGTAGTTCAGCGCCAGCATGACCGTCCCGCCGAGCGGACCGCCGTCCACATTGGTGAAGATAGCGGTATCAAAATTGTGTATGGCCCTGGTATTGTTCTGCTTCCGCGGGCCGTTGGGGAGACTGATGTTGATCTTGCAATCGTTGTCCCATGCCGGGTACTGGCCGGCCAGATATTGGAAATCATCGGGATCCGGGGGCTTGATATCCCGGAATTTCTTCTCGATCTTATACTCATCCT
>WRDE01000083.1 GCA_009783605.1 Oscillospiraceae bacterium | reverse complement strand
CCCTCAGCCGTCCATTCGGGAAGCAGCCACGGATCGTCAAAGAGGATGAACCCGTTGGCGCCCGCCGTCGTTTTATTGTCTAAGTAATAAAAGGTCATCGAGCCTGCGGTGAAGGTCTGCGGCATCGTTCCGCCGGGGGCGGCGTACTGCGCCGGGACGCTGGTGCCGCCATAATTCCAGTTGTTGGCGGTCGGCCAGCCGATATACAGCGCGAATTTCGCGCCGGGCAGGAAAACGCTGGTGTTTTTACTGTCGTTTTTATAGAGCAGCAGCCTGGACCGGCTGCCTTTTCCCGACGCGTCGGTATTCAGCAGCGTATATCTGTCGACATATTCGTCGTAGTATCCGCCGGTGACCTCCACATAATTCTCTATGCTGGCAGTGCTGCCCACATTGCCCCTGATCAGCGCGTCATATACGATTTTGATCGGCGTCTGATCCGGCAGCACGAGGGTTATCTCGTTTGCATCGGTCAGCGCCCAGGTCCAGAGGGCGTCCGGGTCCAGCGCCGGCGTCTGGGCCATTTCGGTCCGCAGCACGTTGAAATTGCCGCTTTTCGGCACCGATTCGGTATATACCCTGATACTGGTTAAATAGAAGGACAGCGTGTTGTTCATTTTGTCGGTGACCAACAGATTGACGTCAGGCGGGGTGACAAATTTCTTGCCGTCCGGGTTGACGAGAATACTGAAGGTCGCTACGTTGCCGTCGGCGCTCATGCCCTTTGTCACGGCCTTCTTGCCGTATTTTACCTCGCAGCCGTTTGTAAACCGGCCGGTCACTTTATTGCCGCCGGCCTCAATGCCCGCCGTGTTTTTCAATATGATTTGATCCAATATGTCCTTGCCGTCCGGCAGCTTCATCTGATAACGGATTACGATATTGTATGCGTTTGTCGTAAACCAATCCGCGCCGTCGTTTGTCCCGCTGATACGCACCAGATCGGCCAGATTGGCGGAAAGGGTGTTGCCGCTGACGGTCACATCCTGCCCTGCCGGGTATTTGTAAGTTGCGCGGATCGTGTTCCAATAGGGTTTCTGTGTTGCGATTTGGGACTGGTTACCGGAACGCAGCTCAACCGTGAAGGAGCCGGGCACATATTCTAACCGGTCGTCAAATTCATCGAAAAACGGGGCCGGGCCGCCGGCGGGAAAGAGCTGGTCTTTGTCTTTATATATCGTTTTGTTACCGTTCCACCATATGGATGTTTCATTGGCGTTCAGGATAACCTCATAAGTAAATATCGTGTCATTTCCGCTATCGGTCACGGCTTTGTTGTTTTTCCAAACCGGCCAGCTAAGCCAGGCCCAATCCCATTCACTTGGCGGGGGGTTGACGGGAGGATTATCTATAAGAGGAACAATGGTGTTGATCACCGCGTTTTTCGGATCAGATTTGATATATTCCAGCAGCGTTGTGCAGCCGTTGACATCTATGAGCTTATTTGTTTGTGCCGCAACCAAGCGCGCCTTTGACAGATCCTGCGTATAAGTTATCACGAGCCGGACGTCCTCATTATACGGCCATCTGCTGTTTGTTTTAACGGTCGCGTTGTTAAAAAGCATCAACCAGCTGCTGGGAAGCGCCGGGTCTTTAATACTGCGCCATCTGAGAGGCGTCGCTCCCTGAGCAATCATTTCGCCGTTGACCGTTACCACTATATTTTCCGGATTATTTTCGGCTTCATGATCACCGCCGAAATCACCTTCTGACCAGTCCACCAGATAGAAAGGTACGCCCTGTCCGCCGTTGGCCGCCGGCCCGAATATGCCGGGGACATCGACGGTAAGCGTCCACTCGACGGTGGTTTCATCAAGGAACCTGCCGGACTTTGCTACTTCAATCTTCCCGGATCTGCCGATGTAGACCCCGCCGCCCGCGGAGGATTTCCCGCCGCCCGGCAGGTTTACCGATACGTCGTTGGTATATTGCCCGCCGGCGGGGTAGTTCACATTCGGATTGACGTCGGTCGTATAGGTAATGGTGGCGTAATACACCGGGCTGGGGTCAGAGGGGATCTGGAAGGTAAAGGTTCTGCCGGAGCCGAGGGCCGTGGGCACCGATCCCGACCATACGGGGGTCCCGTTGTTAGTGGTACGCAGCGTCATGTTCACCGAGGACGGTCTGGCCGACGCTTCGATGCCGGCGCCGAGGGTATCGGTTATCGTGACGCCGGCCAGATTGGCCTTTCCGTCGCCGAGGGTGACGGTCCAGGTGATTTTTCCGGTGGTGCTGTTGTAGCTGCCGCTCTTGCTCATAAGCGAGCGGCTCACACCGACGTCATGCACGTCTCTCGCCGTTTTGGTGGTGTTGTCGGGGTCTTTATAGGTGACGGTGGCCTCGTTGTGTACGTTAAAATAGAAATCGCCGTCGTCGCAGTTGGCGGCGATGTAATCGGCCAGGTTCATGGTGTAGGTGACCGTCATGGACCGGCCGTTCTGTAAGGTCACAGGGGAATTGAAATCAATATCAAAGATCGGGGGGCTGGATCCGGCGCGCCAGGCGATACTGTATTGGGACGAAGGCACAACCGTCCCGTTGTTTCTTACCACCACATTGGCAAGGTTTATGTATCCGGGATCGGGCAGTGCGCCCAGATTTTGATTCGGCCCGGTTCTGCGCGCCCAGTCCGAAATCCGGCTGATGGTCAGATTGCCGTTTTCGGCGGTGAGGGTAACGGTATAGTTGATGCTGTTTGTCGCGGCATTATAGGCGGCGGAGTTCTTGTTGATCCGCAGGACGGCCTCCGGTACCGGAGGCGCCTTCAGGCTCCAGTCAATCTTGACATTGTTGCCGAAATTAAAATTCACCATTCCGCTTGAGCCGTCGAATTTGGCAAAGATATCAATGGTGAACTCGGCGTTGGTATAAATATCGATGAAGTTGCCGCCCGCGCCGGCTCCGTTAGCCCAGACATTATCAAACTTAACCGTAATAAGGCCGCCGGTGGTGACACTGTAACGGCCGATGACCGGTCTCGGCGAACCGGTTCCGTAGATGGGCTGATTGGTCCGGGCGGTCTCGATGGTAATATTCGCGGGCAGCTGATAAACCAGCATCCCGTCAGAGAGCCGGTAGGCGAATTGCAGATTGGATTTCTCCTTGAAGGAAATGCTCAATATGTAATCATTGCCGGCAATGACCTCGCTGCCCGGAGGGATGACGGTTCCGCCGCTGTTTTTGAGGACGACACCGGTGGTGAAATTATTCAAATCCCAACCGTCGCCGGTGTCGGTAAACGCGGGCCGCAGTATCAGCGTCAGCGACAGCAGCATCGCGGCCACGCAGAGCGGCGCGAAGATAGCCAGCACGATCTTCCTGCGTTTTTTCTCCGCCCGCAACTGTCCTGCGGGAGAACCATAGATATTTCTCATAAACAAGACCTCATCCTTAATCATTTATCTGGTGGTGATGTAGCTGTGTTAAATGCTTCCGAACTGTGAAAGCGGCCAGATGCTGTATTTTATTTTGCCCACAATCTGATCCCGGGTTATCGGGCCGAAATGGTTGTCGCGGCTGTCTAACGATACCGGGCGGTTGTCGCCCATGACGAAAACCGTTCCGGTGGGAATAAAAAACGGGAAATCAATATCGCAGTTTCCCAGACTCGGTTCGGCGACATACGGTTCATCCAAAATCTTGCCGTTTACCGATACGACACCGTCGCTGTCAATATCCACCCATTCGCCGGCGGTGGCGATCACCCGCTTGATATGGAGCTTGTTATTGAAATAAAACGCGATAATGTCATTTTTTTCGGGGTTATCGTTCCGTACGGCGATGACGATTTCGTCTCTTTGCAGCAGCGGATTCATACTCGACCCTTCGATCTGCAATACGGCCAGCCACAGGTTGGTGATGACGAGGACCAGGGCGGTAATGGTGATCAATCCTATCAGCCCGCCGCGTATCAGTTTCCGATAGGCCTCATTCCGGTCATGCCGCAGGATCTCCTTTTGTAACATCTCCTGAGGCGGGATCCCCAGCCTGTTGACCTGTTCGCGTATGATATTGTCGCTGTCGTTCCGCATATATATTACTCCTGAATTTTAAATGGCTGCCGTGATAGTTACCGCTTAACCTGTCTGCCTTCCCTGCGCGAGCCCGGCCCGATACGCTGTGATCATTTTTTCGTTTTCCTGTGTTACCCTGTTGAGCTCTTCCTGCAGATCGAAAATCATCATCAAAAGATGTTTGCGGCTGAGCGCTCTTAGCTGTTTCTCGGTTATGGCCGGTTCGGCGGGCGGCTGAGCAGCCTGGGAAGGAATTTTAATAATATTATCTGGCATCCGGGAGGGCGGCGGCGGCATATTAAAAAAATTGGAAAGGTCTTTGTCTTTTTGAATCAGTTCACTGATTTCGGCCATGAACTCATCGGCCTCATCAGGTGCCCCGGGCATATTATTTTTTCTCATCCGCTTTTTCGCCCCCTTACGTTCACATTAATAAAATAAGTATAGCACAAAAATCGTTAAAAAACAGAGAATTTCGTGAATCGTATTGATATCCCCATGAATCGCATGGAGTTCCCTGAATCGTAGCTATTTTCCCCTGAATCGCAAATAATAGTGATTGGTTATTATACAAAGCACAATATACGGTGTTTTTTACCAGAATATCCGGAAGGGAAAAGGCCACTTTAACGTCGGCGGAAAATTCGTTTTCCTCACATTAAGAGACAGTTTCGGGCAAAAGGTTTCGCCAAAAAAAGAGAACTGTCGGTGAGACAATTCTTTTTTACAATATCTTCAAAATAATGTTCCGTTTTTATTTACGTCTGCCAGCAAAACATCGCCGTCTTCAAGGCCGGGTAACGGTCGCGGCTCACCAGAATCCGGCGTCCGCTGTTCAGGGTCAGGGTGCCCGGTTCCACCCGGTGAATCGCGTCGACCGAAACAAGATAGGAGCGGTGGACGCGCACGAATCCGCGGTCGCGGAAACGTTCCTCCAGCCCTTTCATGGTGGATAAAAATTGAAAGCTTCCGCCGTTATATACGACGTTTACCATATGGTCCGCCGCCGATTCAAAATAATGGATATCCTTGACTTCGATCCGTCTCAATTCTCCCGCGCAGCTCACCATCAGAAACTGGCGGTCAATCTGTTTCGCGGTCTGGAGGGCCGCCTCAAACACCGACTGGAACCGGAACAGGAGCTGGGGCTCGGTGCCTTTTTCGATAAAATTGTAAGCGCCCGCGTCGAACGCCTGCTGATAGTGCTCCGGCGATTTGGAATGGCTTAAATAGAGAATAACGCCGTTATAGCCAACCCTGCGGATGGCGGATGGCATGTCGGAAAAGCCGTTTTCCGGATCAATGATAAAGATATTGAACATCCAGGTAAACTCATGCGGACCCATATCAAACAGCAGATCGCCGCTGCTCGCATACAGCTTAAAATCCGCCGAAAGGCCGTTCTTTTCGCAGATACCGCGGCAGACGGTCGCGTAGCCTTCCAGCTCCTGTTTATTTGTGTCGCATAACGCGATTTGAAATCTTTTCATACTTACCATACGCCTATTATTTTTTGCTCAGGCAGCCGATATTAAGGAATAAATAATAGCACCTTTTTTGTATTTTGTCAATTCTCCGATACGGTGTCTCCTCGGCGGGAAGTTTTACAAATAGTATATTTTAAATGAAATATTAATAGCGGACGGTTACGCTGTTATTCTTCCCGCGGGAAGCTGTCGATTTTCCCCACCAACCGCTGTAAAATCAACCGCGCGTCGCTGATCTCCACTTTTCCGGCTTCACGCACGGCCGCCAGGTCAAATTCCTCCGGCGTCAGTAGGCGTTTGCCCACCAAATGCTGCAGCACCAGCCGCGCGTCGGTGACGCTGAGGGTATCGCCGCCGCTGACATGGCCGTATTTCGGCGGGTCGGGCGGGTCGGGCGGCGGCGCGCCTTCGAATTCGTCCTTATACACAAAGGTCACCGTCTCCCCGCCGCCGGCAAAAGTCCCGCTCGCCGCTTCCTCCGACAGCAGCGTGTAGCCGAGCTGCTCCAGCTCCGGCGCATTGGCGGTCCAGCCCGTCCCCGCTTCGCCGTATAACTCGTCGGTAGAACGTATGATATGCCCCCTGTCGGTCAGATACCGCACATCCACCCGGCAGCTGCCGTCCGGGATATCGGTCCGCGCGCCGCCCCGGGCGATCCCGATCTGCCGCGCGCCGGTGTATAGCCCGGCCAGGTCGAAAGCCGCCATCACGCCGCTCCGATTGGGCGCGAGATTGAGCACCAGCGTGTTCTGCTGTTCGGCCATATGATCATAGGCGGTTTCGATACTCTGTGGGCTCATAACGCTGGCGGCGTTGTTGCCGGTGTTCCAGAACCAGCTGTTGTTGATGCAGATGGTCGCCTCAAACGGCAGGTAATATTGCTGCCCCATATGGGTATACAACTTCGGGTCGGCGTTGGGGCCGCGGCGGGTGAACAGCGGGTCGGCCAGCCGGAAATCGCTGGGAAAATACCGCATTGGCTCCCCGCCTTTCGCGTCCGCAGGATTGTGCGGCTCCACCGTCCAGTTGACCGACATCTGGCAGGAGGGCTGCAGCCGCTTCACGGTATCGTACAGCCGGGGCAGCTCCCAGTCCGCCGCCTTTTTCTCCCACGCGCCGTCCAACCACAGCTCGCAGATCTCGCCGTACCGCCCGTCCAACAGCTCGGCGATCTGGGCCAGCGCGAAGTCGTTATAGGCCATCTTCAGCTCGCCCGGGTTCATCCCGGTGGTGTCCACCGTATGGGTCCGGTCCCAGCTGCGGTCCCAGAGGGAGTAGTAAAATCCGAGCTTGATCCCGTATTTGCGGCAGGCGTCGGATACCTCCCGGACGATATCCCGGTCGGCGCCCGGCCGGCCGGTGGCCTTGATGTTATAGCTGCCCACAGCGGTATCCCACAGCGCGAACCCCTCGTGGTGCTTGGTGACCAACACAATGAAGTTCATGCCGCCCTCCCAGGCCGCCCTGACCCAGGAATCCGGGTCGAGGGTGGACAGATTGGGGTTATAGACCGACGGGCTCAGGCTGCCGTCGGTCCACTCCTGATTGGCAAAGGTGTTGATGCCGTAATGGATGAACATGCCGTAGGTCATGGCGGCCTTCCGCTGCTGGAAGATATTCGGTTCGGTGCCGGGCTGCTGGACGATCCAGTCGGGGTCCTCCTCCCGGGTGATGCCGGTGAAAATTTCCACCGCCGACGGATCGTCGAACACCATGACCTCCGCCACATTGATCCCGTCATTGCCGATTCCGGAAAACCGCAGCCGCAGATACCGGGCGGCAACCGGTTCCCCCACCGCGCTGTAATAGGGCGGATCAAAGCTGATACTCCGCCATGCCTCCCAGCTTTGGCTGTCGGCCGAAACCGCCATATCCACCGGCCCGATCCGGCCGGCATATTGCATGAACTCAAAAATCAATACCTGATTAAAGGTCTGCGCCGCGCCCAGGTCGATGATCAGCACCGCCTCCGCCACCCGGTCATTCGATGCCCAGCGGGTGTTCAAGTCCCCGTCAACAGCCTTTTGGCCGTTATAGGCGGCCATGTTGTTGTAGACGTTGGTTGAGGTGGCGGTGGACCCGGCCGCCAGATTGGTCTTCGGCGCCAGTTCCTCCATCGCCGCGGTAAGCGCCTGCAGCGCCGCCGCGATCTCCTGCTCACCCGAAGCGGGATTGTCCGCCACCGCCTTTGCCTGCCGCAGGGCAAGCCGCAGAACCTCCCAACTCTCATGGGTATAGTCATAAAATTGCAATTTCTGCGCCTCCGTAATCGCGGTATCCAACCCGGCGGCCCCAGCCGCGAGGTCATTGCGGCTATAGCCGGGGATCATCACCGACAGGCACAGCACAAGGAGCAACGCAAGAATTTTCTTCCAATTCATATCCACAAACCGCCTCCGCCATGTATTT
>WRDE01000082.1 GCA_009783605.1 Oscillospiraceae bacterium | reverse complement strand
TGGTGACCGACACTTCGCTGACCGTGTATACCGAATCCGCCGCCCCGCTCAACCATAAATCTCACGCCTTCGCCACGCCGCTGGCCGATACGGCCGGCGAGTATCTGCTGCTGGCCGAGAGCGGCGGCCGGCGTTTTTCATTGGAGAATGCCAAGGAGACTGTCTGGCAGGGGGAAACCGAGGCCGCGATCCGCTCCGGCGCGGTGGGACCGGACGGGATGGTGGCGTTGGTGACCGCGTCTAACCGCGGGTATGTGTCGGAATTGTTGGTGTATAACAGCAAGGGCAGCTTAGTCTACCGCTGGAACAGCGGCGACTGGCAGCTGATTGCCGCGGCGGTCAGCCGGGACGGCAAACGGGTCGCCGCCGCCGCCGTCAGTGCCGAACAGGGCCGGCTGCAGTCGGCTATCTTGGTGTTTGACCCCGCTTCCGACAGCGATGACCCGATCTCTTGCTGTACCGGCTATGACAACATGCTGTTCGCCCTGCGGTATATGCCGGACGGCAACATCGTCGCCGTCGGCAGCGACGCCGTCTGGACCTTTATTTCATCCGGGGGAAACTTCTCCGCGGAAGGGGACAACGTTCTCCGCTACCCCTTCTCGGATTGGAAATTAGACGGTTACGCCCTGTCCGGCAGCGGCGCGGCGCTGGCCCTCTCCCGTTACGGCAGCGCCGGCAGATCGGGAGATATCGTCTGGATCAACAGCAGCGGCAGTGTCGTCTGCCAGACCGAATTCACCGGCGCCTACCGCTCGGTAGCCGTTCTCGGCGACAGCTTCTGCCTGCTGACAGTAGACCGGCTGACCCGGCTGACGCAAGAAGGGCTGTCCGAAGGGGTTGCGGTGCCGGGAGACGGCATTATGGCGGCGGCGATGGGAAGCAATCATGTGGCAGTGCTGGGGCTGACGCAGGTGGAGGTTTATGAGGTGAAGGGGAAGTGATACAGGAAGCATGATTACATACATTCAATATGACGGAGGTATAAAATTATGTCCACAGAAATGAGTAAAAGGGATTTCAAGGATGAGGTCAAAAAACGCATTCAAGAGCAGTTAAATCTAAAAGAACAACAAAACTTTGCCTGGCTTTGCGCTGTCCGGGCATTGCCGTTTTTAAGCGTAAAACGTGGGTTCAAATATCGGAAAAAAAATACAATACAGACACATTTACAGTCTGTTTTTTTTGCGCTTGATATGGCTATTTTTAATGTCTTCGGTTCCGTCTCTACTGTTTACACCGACGCTGCTTACGCCGACGCTGCTTACGCCGCTGCCGGTTACGCCGATCGTATCGATGCTGCCGTCTACGCCGCCTACGCTGCTTATGCTGCCGCCGACACTGCCAACATCTCTGCCACCGATCTCACCATCTGTGCCAATTACGCTACTGCTACCGCTGCCGCTGTTGTTTCCGCCGCCGCTGCCGCCGGTAAAAATCACATAAAAAACTTTACTTTGAAATTCCAAGAATTAATTTTCAATGATATCGAAATGATTCGAACCGGTAAATATGACCAGCTTCGAAATAACACTTCTATATATGGAGGATTATGGCAAGATTTTCAAGATGATTTGACCACTATCGGTTGTGGTTATTGGGCCGCATTATATACAGAGATATTTGCCAATAGCTTTCAAGCTGATTCTCGATTTCCGGAAGCCGTCGAGCGCCGGATCAATGTACCCTCCGAAGTGCATGAGCAAGGCGCGGCGGCGGTAGCCGATTATCTGGAAGACGCTGAAAAACAGGGTGTAGTCGATATTCAGCGGGAAACGCGCTTAATCGTCCTCGGTTCGGCCGGCGCGGGCAAGACGACCTTGGTTAGGCGGTTGAACGGAGACGACAGTTATCCAGAGCCCAAAGACACGACCCATGGCGTGGATACTAAAGTTAAATTGGATTTCAGCGGAACAAAAACGCACGTCTGGGATTTCGGCGGACAGGTAATCTACCATGCTTCTCACCGATGCTTTATGTCGGAAAATTGCGTATATATCCTCGTCGTCAACGCCAGGACTGAGGACAACCGTGATATTGACCGGATCCATTACTGGCTCGATACCATACGTATTTATTCAAACGATAGAGCCAAGGTGCTTATTGTTGTCAATGAATCGGATAACCGGGAACAGAATGTTGAGGAATATGATTCTCTCAAGGATGGCGAACATTCTTCTCTTATTCAGGAGATTTACAGCTTCAACATTGGCGAAGATATGGACAGTATGACCGCGTTCAAGAGTGATTTGGCGGCCTATGTGGAAAGTGTCGGGCATCAAACTTTCGGCCGAAACGACAGCCGCGCTATGCAAAAAATAAAGGAGCTTTTTGATCATGAGAAAAAGATTTTAACAAAATCTGAACTGGAAGATATTTTAACGGATAACGAAATTCAAGAGCCAAAAGACCAGATCCGCGCGAAAGCGTTGTTCAACACGCTGGGCGTGGCGTTAAGTTATGACTTTATGGATAATTATGTGCTGGACCCCTATTGGATCAGTCATGGGATATATAAAGTTATTGATTATTTGCAAAAAAATAAGTCCAAGTTTATTAGATATAACGAGCTTGATAGAGTGTTCGAAAATGAGCGCGGCGATTATCCTAAAAGAGAACGAAAATATATTTTAGAGTTGATGGGGCATCATAAAATCGGCTTCTCTAACGAAGGCGGTGTACGCGGATTGATTGTTCCATGTGCGGCATCGTTTTTAAGACCTAAGGACATAACTGTGGAGGTAGACCCCGATAATCTGGTGACCCGTATAGAACGGAACGACCGGCAAGAATTTCCCGCCGATTTTTTCTACAAATATATCTGCATAAATAAAAACGATATACAAAAAAATAATGAAATATGGGCGATGTGGCAAACAGGTATGGCTTTAGCTGGAGAACGCGCAAGCGCTCTTGTTGCGCTCAACCGGAATACATGGATCGAGATAACCGTCTGGGGAGACGGAAAAGAAAAATACAGAAAAAAGCTCGAACGACACATTAATGATCTGCTCCAAGAATACCGTTTTACATCAGAAGAAGATACAAGAAAGCAAGGGAAAAAAGTAATAAAGTACATTACGTTGGCAATTGAATCAGCTGCAAAAGTGGTGATTGAATCAATAGCAAAAGGTGTGACAAAGGGAATAATTGATTAAAGCGAAAGCAATATGATACTTACACCCCCCACTTGACAAATCCCCCATTTTCCCTTAGACTAAACCGACTACATAAAATAACGAGGTACAACAAGATGAACAACACCGATAAAACCATGGACAAGATCGTTGCGCTCTGCAAGGGGCGCGGGTTTGTCTATCCCGGCTCGGAGATCTATGGCGGGCTGGCCAACACCTGGGATTACGGGCCGCTGGGCGCCGAGCTGAAAAACAATGTGAAGAAGGCCTGGTGGAAGAAATTTGTGCAGGAGAGCCCGTACAACGTCGGGTTGGACAGCGCGATTTTGATGAACCCGCAGGTCTGGGTGGCGTCGGGGCACGTGGTCAACTTCAACGACCCGCTGATCGACTGCCGGTCCTGCAAGATGCGGCACCGGGCCGACCATCTCATTGAGGAGAGCGGCGTATCCCCCGCCGGCTGGTCCAATGAGCAGATGAGCGACTATATCGCCGAACAGGGCATCCCCTGCCCGGGCTGCGGCAAATGCGATTTTACCGCGATCCGCAAGTTCAACATGATGTTCAAAACCCATCAGGGGGTCACCGAGGATTCCCAGACCGAAATTTATCTGCGCCCGGAAACCGCCCAGGGCATCTTCGTCAACTTCGCCGCGATCCAGCGCACCTCCCGCAAAAAAATCCCGTTCGGCGTCGCCCAGATCGGCAAATCCTTCCGCAACGAGATCACCCCCGGCAATTTTACCTTCCGCACCCGGGAATTCGAGCAGATGGAGCTGGAATTCTTCTGCAAGCCGGATACCGACCTCGAATGGTTCGATTATTGGAAGGAATTCTGTAAAAACTGGCTGCTGGGGCTGGGGATGCGGGAGGAAAACCTGACGCTGCGCGACCACGACCCGGAGGAGCTGTCCCACTATTCCAAAGCCACCACCGATTTCGAGTTCCTGTTCCCCTTCGGCTGGGGCGAGCTGTGGGGTATCGCCGACCGCACCGATTTTGACCTGTCGGCCCATGCGGCCCATGCCAACCAACCGCTGGACTACTTCGATCCCGAAACCAATGAACGGTATACCCCCTATGTCATCGAGCCGTCGCTCGGCGCCGACCGGGTGGTGCTGGCGTTCTTATGCGACGCCTATGACGAAGAGGTTGTGGACGCCGAGAAAAACGATACCCGCGTTGTCCTGCGGCTGCATCCGGCGCTGGCGCCGATCAAGGCGGCGGTGTTGCCGCTGTCGAAAAAATTGGGCGAGCCTGCCGGCGCGGTCTATACCGAACTGAGCAAATATGTCATGGCGGAATATGACGAAGCCGGCAGCATCGGCAAGCGCTACCGCCGGCAGGATGAGATTGGCACCCCGTTCTGTATCACCTACGACTTCGATTCCGAAACCGACAACTGCGTAACCGTCAGGGAACGGGACTCGATGACCCAGGAGCGGGTGGCGATCGGGGATCTGGTCGGGTACTTGCAGGGGAAGCTGATGTATTGATTTCTATATTAAGCAACCGGACAGCCGCGGCTGTCCGGTTGCTTGTAGCTAATTGCTAATTGTGTTTACAGCCCCGATAAATATCGGCAGCCCCGCTTGGGTGTCTACGATGGCGAACAGGAAGGGGCGGTCGAGGATGACGACTTTTGGCATCGTTTCTCCGCCCCCCCTCTCAATCGCCACATTTGTCAGCGCGCCGGCGCGGGTGCCGCGCTCGTCCACGGCAATAAAGGTTTTATGGATCACCCGGCCGATATAAAGCGGGCCGTCGGGGACTAACCGCGCCATCCTGCCGAATTCCGCCTGGGGGGTAAACGCCCGTTCCATCCCGACAGATTGCAAGTTGTTCTTCAACTCCAACTCAAATTCAAACGCAAATTTTGGTATGACGGCGTAGACCCGTTCTTCCGAAGCGGTTTTCAACAGGTTTATCCATCCTTCACCGGTCAGCCCCGCCGCATAGTCTGCCAGCACCGTGCCCTCGTTCGGCAATACCGCCGCGAAGGCGTACCGCCCGCCGGCATAGGGCTTGAGAAATCCGGTGGCCTTTTCGTCGCTGAGATATACCCCTTCATCGGAATGCATAAAATCCGTTGGCTGTTTTTTGCCGTTTACGGCGGTAAATATGCCTTCCTGAATATAGTGGTCAATATATATTTTTTCCCATTCGGCGTCGAACGCCATCGCGTTGATTAAATACAGCATCACATCCGGGTCGATATTTTCGATGATCTTTTGGATCATCCCGTCGGTATGTTTATCTGCCCAATCATTGATAGCCCCGACCGTTTGGTCATCAAACGGTTCTTTTCTTATCTCGGCGGCAAAGGTGTCCTGGTTGGTCCGCAAAAATTCCTCCACCACCGTCAGCTCCGGCGTATCCCGGAACCAGATCGAGTTGGCGATGTGCAGCTTGGCTTTGTCGCTGGAAGGCAGCGCATAGACATATTCCAACAGCGCGTGGCTGAAGTCGGCGATTGGCAGCCCGCTCATCGCCTGTTCCATCTCGGCCAGCGTCTCCCCCTCGGCGCCGTTGGCCGTCATCGCCAGCGCCAGCAGCACCGACAGCGGCGAGACCAGCGCGTTTTTTTCGTTATCGAAGGATTTTTTGAACAGCTCCACCGAAAAAGTGGCGTACCGGGTGTTGAAATCGGTGGCGGCGGGCCAGGAGATAAAAGCCGGCGCAGGGGGATCGGTGGCAGCAGGTGGCGCGGCGGTAGGCTTTTGGGTAGCTCCGGCGGAGGGGTTGGACTGGGTGTCGACAGGACCGGAAGAAAATATTTTCCCGCCGGCCAGCCATATCAATACCAGCGATACGCAAGCGGCGGCGGCCATAGCCGCTATACGCCACGGTATGGAGCGATGCGTGGGGGTTTTTATGCCGGTTTTTTGTGCCGTCTGTTCCCGGATACGCTTTTTCCCCTCCCCGGGAATTTTTATTTTCACGTCCTTGGTTATCAGTTCATCGGTTTCCTCAACCGACAGTTGGTTGAAATGTTGTTCAACGGATTTTTTCATAGCGCTATGGCTCCTTCCAAGATTTTCCGCAGCTTGTCATACCCCCGGGACACCTTTTTATCGACGGTGTTGGGGCGCAGCTCCATCTCCCGGGCGATTTGTTTTGTGGTTTGGCCGAGATAGAATTTACGGATAAAAATTTCATGATCGGGTTCGCCGAGGGCGCGGACGGCCCGGATCAGCTGCCCGCGCAGTTCCTGTTCTTCGGCGGCCTCCGCCGCGCCGTCCAAGACAGCAGCGCCATCAAAGATGGCCGTGCCGTCAGAAACGGCGGAGTCCAGCAGTTCTAAAGAAACAGTTTGGCGGAGAGGATTGGACAGCTGCCGGTACCGGCCGATGGCGGCGCGCTTCGCCATTACGCAGAGATATGCCCGGATCGAGCCTTTTTCGGGGTCGAACAGATCACGCTGTTCATAAAAAGCCTGGAAAACATCGCTGACGCATTCCTCAACATCTTCCCGGGTCCCCCCGGACAGCCTTCCCGCCACAACGGCCCAGACCAAGCCCACATACTGCGCCATCACCGCGTTCAGCCCGGCCGCCGGATCGCTCCGCAGCAGGGTATACAACAGCTGATCCGCCGTTTCCTTCGCCACCGTCGTCACCGCCCTCATGAATATATTCGCACCGAGACAGAAAAATCTGACAATAATGATAGCGCATTTTTATAAAAAAATCAAATGAAAACACACCCCTGACCCCTATACCCTGAGCCCTATTCCCTTCAGAGCAATTTACATGATCATATAGGTTATGTTTTGTCAAATTGCTCTATTACACGTCCCCTACAAATCTATCTTCCGTATCATTGAAAATTTCGGTTGATTTTTTTCTTGCAAATTGGAAGAATATACTATACAATATAATCTATATGTTTTTTAACAGTTAAAAAATTAACAAAGGGGTTTACGCGCAAATGAATCTTCTCAACAAAAAGAGTATCCAAGATATTGATGTGGCCGGGAAAAAGGTGCTGGTCCGCTGTGACTTCAACGTGCCGCTGCAGGACGGGGTTATTACGGACGACAAACGCATCCGCGAATCCATCCCCACTATTCAGTATCTGGCGGACCACGGCGCGGCGGTGATTCTCTGCTCCCATCTCGGCCGCCCGAAAGAGGGGGACGCCGCGTCGCTGAAAGCGGCGACATTGGCGCCGGTGGCGGTACGGCTGGCCGAACTGTTAGGTAAGCCGGTCAAATTTACCGGCGATATCGTCGGCGAGGAAGCGCGGGCGATGGCGGCGGCGCTGCAGCCGGGCGAGATCATGATGCTTGAAAACGTCCGCTTTTTTAATGCCGAGACCAAAAATGACCCGGCATATGCCAAAGCGCTGGCGTCGCTGGCCGATATCTATGTCAACGACGCTTTCGGCACCGCCCACCGGGCCCACGCCTCCACCGCTGGTGTCGCCGACTATCTGCCGGCGGTCTGCGGATTTTTGATCCAGAAAGAAATTTCGATCATGGGCGGGGCGCTGGCCGACCCCAAACGCCCCTTTGTCGCCATCCTCGGCGGCGCCAAGGTCTCGGATAAAATCGGGGTCATCAACAACCTGTTAGACAAGGTGGATACGCTGATCGTCGGCGGCGCGATGGCGTATACGTTTAAGGCTGCCCTCAAGATCCAGATCGGGGATTCGCGGTTTGAACCGGATAAGGTGGAAATGGCCAGGGAATTGGTCGCCAAAGCGGCGAAAAAGGGCGTCTTCTTCCTGCTGCCGGCGGATCATATGGCGGCTGACGCCTTTTCACCCGACGCCAACACCAAGGTGTTTGAAAACGAACGGGACAACGGGAT
>WRDE01000081.1 GCA_009783605.1 Oscillospiraceae bacterium | reverse complement strand
CGGAGGGCAGGCGCTGGGAGAAAAAATACGGGCTGATGGGCTTCTCTCCCATCGCCAAAGGGTATTATTACAACGAATACGACGATTTCGGCGTCTCCCGCAGCTACGGGTTCAGGCGCCGCCATCTCGGCCACGATATGATGGGCCAGACCGGCACCCCCATCATCGCCGTCGAGGGCGGCACCGTCACCGCTCTCGGCTGGAACCAATACGGCGGCTGGCGGATCGGTATCCGCAGTTTTGATACCAAACGGTACTATTATTACGCCCACCTGCGGAAAAATTATCCCTACGCGCTGGGGTTAGAGGAGGGATCGGTGGTAAAGCCCGGAGACGTCATCGGCTATCTCGGCAGATCGGGGTATTCCACCGACGAAAATGTCAACAACATCACCACCCCCCACCTGCATTTCGGCCTCCAGCTGATCTTCGACGAATCCCAGGCGGATTCCGACAACGAAATCTGGATCGACGTCTATCCGCTGATAAAACTGCTGGCCCGCCGGCGCTGCGCGGTGGTTAAGGATGTGGAGACAAAAAATTACAGCCGGATCTATCAGATTAGTGATTAGTGATTAGTGGATAGTGATTAGAAAAAGGAAACATAAACCAGGCAGCGGCTGCGCTGCCTGGTTTATGTTTGATATCAACCATATACTAATCACTAATCACTATCCACTAATCACTAACCACTACTTTTCTCGCTTCTCCCGGATCCGCCACTGCTGCCAGCAGTTGGATATCATTTTCTTCGCAGATCGCTATTGCCTGTTTCAGCTCGTCTTTCAGGGTTTTGCCGTAGACGGCGTTCAGCAGGAGTACATGCTTCCGCTGTTTGTCAAAACGGCTGATGCAGTCGAAGAAGGGGGGCAGGTTCACCAATACCGCGCCGGCGCCGGCGGTTTGCTGTTCATACCGGTCCAGCCCCAGCGAATAGCCGCCGGCCAGTTCGCCTTCAATCACCAGGCCGCCGTCATCCGGTAGCTGACATGCGCTGTCGAAATTGATCAGCACCGCTTGTTTGCCCGCGTCCTGTAACCCGCGCAGCAGCAGCGCCGCGTTTTTGTTCTTTTCCCGCCCGGTTTTTGGTGAAAGTGCGGTGATGAGGATCTGCTTATCCCCGCCGTCCTCTATATATGCCAGCAATTTTTTGGTGATATACGCCGCCGATCCGGCGCGGTTTTTCCGCTGCGTCTCCCAGACCGGGAACTTCCCTGTCTGATCCAGATCCGGCTTGAAATTGATGGTCGGCCGGAACGCCATCTGACACATCAGGATAACGATATACAGCGCTTCCATCAGTAAAGTCAGCATCACCATATTCTTGACCGCCGCGTTTATAAAGCTCCCGAACGCAAAAGCCTCCGCCTCCGGCGGTTGTATGATTATCTCTTCAATCCGGCTGTTGAGCGCGGTGACGGTGGACCAGGGGATGTCGATGATATCTTCGGCATATTCCATGCACAGATCCACTATCCGGTCCCCCAGGTCCGGATTGACCGCATAATAGGAAACCATCAGCCACGGCAGATCCGGCGCGCCTTCCATAAGAACGGCGTTATACACCCACCGTATCTGCAGATTGGAAATAGCGGCGTTTGGCGGTTCAATCATCGGGTGTTTCAGCAGTACCTTTTCGAGATCCACATCCGGCAGATTGTCGATCAGAAATTCGGAAAAAAACTCCATCCGGAATCCTTTCAGATACGCGTTGCGCGCGTTCAGCGACAGCGACAGCGAATCGCTCTCGCTGTCCTCAGTTGACTCTACCCGGAAAAAAGCCGTTGTCTTATAACAGGCGGTTCCGGGGACTACCTCACCGGCGGCGGGTATCGCGCCGATCAGCGTATATACCCCCGCCAGCAGACAGGCGGCCAGCGCGATGGCCAGTATCCGGTACCGGCGGATCCAGAGCCAGAATACCACATCCTGTGCGTTAAATTTGTGAACCATATGTTTTCCTCGTCTTTCTTTTGTCTAAGCAGCCAATAATCCCCGGCTGCCGATTAGACTTCCTCGGGAATTAATCGCGAACGGCGTAAACGATCTTTTTTCCGCTCACGCTTAATTCCCGAGGAAGTCTATTATTTAAAATCCCGTACCGCTTCAAAATTCCGGCGGCAGTATTCCCGGTCGTTGAAGATAAAATCCTTCTCGGCTCTCTGCCGGAATGGCTCCGGCATCACAAACCCGCTCCGGTACGCCTGCCGCAGCACGGCGGTCACTTCGGCGGCGGCGGTGACGACCGGGCCGTAACCGTCCCGCCGGTAATCGAAATACCCTTCCGGATAATGCTGCTCCCGGAACGCGGCCTCATCGAACTGGTAATAGAGCAGCGGTTTGCGCATATAGGCGAAGTCGGCGGAGATGCTGGAATAATCGGTGATCAGAAACGCGGATTCCCGCAGCGCTGTCTGGATATCCGCCTGTTCCGGCGGAACAGGCGAGACAAGGCGGATACGGGGCGAAACAGCGGAAAAACAGTCCCGGAAAGGCTGCATCTGCGGATGGAGCAGGAAAACCAGCTCCAGGCCGCATTCTGCCAAAAATTCTTCCAGCCCGGGATCGTTTATCAGCGTCTGCAGCGTCCGGACATAACCGGAAGCGGCGATCCGCTTATACGCCGCTTTGGGAGATTCTCCCTTTTCCGGCGACAGCCGCCAGCGCCAGGTCGGCAGCAAAAGGATCCGGCCCGGGCGGGCAGGCGGCGAAAACAGCCCGTCATACCGGCACAACCCCACGCAGACTACCCGGCCGGCGGGATAGCCGAGTTCCTGAACAACAAACGCCGTCTCGGCGGGGGTGGAGGTGATAAACAGGTCGATACGGTTCTGGTCCGCCATCAAAAAGGGGGCTTTGTTGAGAATGACGCCGTGCTGCAGGAAGATATTTTGAAAGGAATAGCGTCCCCGCATCAAAAACAGCCTACAGATAAACGGAGCCGGGAAGCCGTTGCCGATATGCGCGCTGATATTCTTTTCGGCGGCCCAAAAATACATATGGTGCCGGAACCCGCCGTAACGGATCGCGTTACCTAACGGAAATATCCTCTCCCGCGCGTCGGCGGCGGAGAACCGGATGGGGTAGTAGACCGGCAGGTGCGGATGGTTTTCTCTGACATACCGGAAAAACCAGTAGCCGTTGTCCCGAGCCTCCTCCGGCCGTTCCGAAACCAACCAGATATGCCGCTTTCTCAGCCGCAGCAGCTTGCCGGGGAGCCAGGATAGCAGCACTATCAACAAGTCGGCGATATCGGCGGCGCGGACATATTTTTTCACCTTGCGCAGGTTTTTGATGATGTTCATGCTATAGTCATTCCTAAAATTCCCGTTTCATAAAACCGCTGCAGCCGGCCCGCTTCCTGCCGTATATCATATCCCGCCGCGGCGATATCGGCGGCGGTGCCGGTCCGGACGGCATCCGGCAGCACCGCTTCCGCCAGCGCCTCCGCCCATACCCCGGGACCGGCCTCCGGCGGAAAAAACCGGACCAATCCGGTGATATCCGATTCCGGCGGCATAGCCTCGCGGCCGGTAAAACAGGGCAACCCGGCGGCCTGGGCCTCCACTAACGCCACCGCCAGCCCCTCAAACCGGGAGGGCAGCACAAACGCGTCAAAGGCCTGCATATACGCCGCTACCCGGGAGGTGGTCCCCACAAAACGGATGCTGTCGGTAAGACCGCAGGCGGCCGCCTGTTTTTCCGCCGCCGGGCGGGTCTCCCCCTCGCCGATCAGCGCGAGCACCGCGTCCGGCCGCAACTTTACAAAAGCGGCGAAAATATCAATCAGTTTTTGATGGTTTTTCTGGTAGCTGAACCGCCCCACATGCCCGATCAGCGGCTGTCCATCCGCCACGCCTAACTCCCCCCGCAGCTGTGCGCGTAAATCCGCGTCCGGCCGGTATTTTTCCAGGTCGATGGCATTATTGATAACGGTGAAGGGGCACCTGCCGTAGAGCCACCGGCCGGCGGCGTCGGAACAGGCGAACAGGTGGGTGGCTACTCCCGGGATCCGCCGTTTTTCCAGCGCGTTATACCATCGACGCAACCGGCTGTCCGACTGGGTCCGGGTGTTGTGGCTGTGGGCAACCCGCAGCGGGACGCCGCACGCCTTGGCGATACGCAGCACATGGGCGTTGCCGGCATCGATATGGCTGTGGACCGCCCGGTAGCCGCCCGCGGATATCAGCCGGCGCAGCGCCCGGGTATTCCCCCGGTAATCCTGCCCCTTGACCGGCAGATGATAAATCCGCCCGCCCATCGCCAGCACTTCTTCGTCATATGCGCCGGTCCCTTCCCCGTGGACGGCGAAATCCACCGTGATCCGGGCACGGTCAAAATGGCGGCAGTAGTTCATCATATAGGATTCGGTGCCGCCATACCGCAGCAGCCCGCCATGGACATACAGCACCCGCGTCAATCCCCGCCACCCCGTCTGTGTTATCTTATAAATACATATTTTGAATAAGTATACCGTTTTTATCCGGCGTTGTCAATCCCGGCGAAAAAAAAGAGCTTCGAGCTTATAAATTATTTTCGGGGGTTTCAATGTCCAAATGGCTGGATAGTAAAGGGAACATTACAACAAAAACAGGGACGGCATGGAAACCGCCCCTGCTGGATTCTATAGCGGTTTGACTTTTTGTATACTATCTATAATCCACTAAAGTGGTCAACCCGCGCGGGAAAAAATAAGAAAGATGTAGTACACGATTCATCAAATTGCTATAAGCTCTAAATTCTCAAATAAACACACTCTCAATACACTTCCCGCAGTCCGGCGGCGAATACAGCCAGCGGTCGATCCGGCCGGAGGTCTGAAAATACCGCGGGCGGCTGCGTACCGGGCCGATATCTCCGCACCGGTGGATACCGGAACGGTAGCCGGTGAGGGCGGGGACGGTGTCGATGATGACCAACTTGAGTTTCATCTTCTCCGGCAGGATACTCTTTATGTAGATACCGGCCAGCTGGCCCGCCGCCGCCCCTTCCCGGGGTTCCGCCAGCCCCGCCAGATTTGGGGTCAGCTCGACAAATACGCCATATGGCTCCACCGACCGCACCAATCCGGTCACCGTCTCCCCCGCCGAAAAGAGGGCAGCGTTTTCCTCCCAGGTGCCGAGTAGCTCCCGCTGGGACAGGCAGATCCGGCCATCCTCCAGAGAGGACACCACCCCGAGGACGTCCATGCCGGTAATAAACCGGTCGGAGGGATGGCTGATGCGGGACACCGAGATACTGGCGATCGGCATCAGCGCCGGCAGCCCGCAGCCGATATCGCAGAACGCGCCGAAGGTCTCCAGCCGGGTGATCCGGGCCGGGATGATATCGCCGCGGCGCAATCTGTTAATGTATAACACTTTACAGCGGCGCTGCGCCTCCCGCCGGGAGAGCACCGCCCGCCGGGAGCCGTCCGGCAGATCCTCGAACCCGGTCACTGTAAAGCTGACCGGCTTGCCTACCCGGGAGATCAGCGCGATATCCCGGGTGATCCCCTCCTCAATGCCCAGCGCCCCCTCCAAATAGGGGATCACGCCGGCCATGCCCGGCATATCCACGTGCAGATTGTGTCCGCTGTCGCATAACTCCGCTCTTGCCTCAACCACCCGGCCGTCCAGCGCCGCTTCGGCCAATCCGTCCCAGCTGCCGATAATCCGCCGGTTCTCCGGCGTATCCAACAGCACCCCTTCCGGCAGATATTCCTGTTTCCCATACACACCCATGCCGTTATCCATCCCTTTCCGTCCCAGTCCGGACGCTTGTCTTTTAGAGATAGATATGAGAGACGGAGGGGATTTATGATAAATTGCAAATTGGAAATTGTAAATGGCAAATTGCAAATACATACCGCCACTAATCACTAATCACTATCCACTAATCACTATTCTTTCTCAACACCGCGTTCTCCGACTGGAGCGAGCTGATCTGTTCGGTATACCAGTTCTGGCCCTCCACCACCGAACCGAGAACGATGACCAGTATCAATATGACTATCGCCAGCACCGCCACCGCCGCGGTCAGGCGTTTTTCGAGTTTTGTCATGCTGTATTCCTCCGATTTTTTTAGTATTATGCCACAAAATAGAACGGGATGCCGAATGACACGTACATGATCATAAAAAATACCGTATGGAAGATAATAAATAGCAGAAATTCCTTAAAAATTCCCGGCCCGGAAAAATGTGTTTTACATTTTTTGAAAAAAGCGCCGGGATGCAGCACGTCCCAGGAGTTGAACCGTACCGCCCGGCCGAGATAGATGCCGGTCACGATCAGCAGGATCAGGCCAAAGCCGCTGGCGAACAGCGCCGCGTAATCCCCCGCCGTCAGCATCTCCGGGTCAAACGCCACCAGAAAGGACAGCTGGATCATCGCAATATTCGCCAGCGTATTGACGATGCCCGACAGCGCCAGCGACAGCACCGATACGATATCGTACCAGATCGGCACCTCTTTTTCGTCCCTGTCCCGGTGGTTCAGGTTCAGCTCGGTGATCAGATATCCCGCGTTGGGCAGCAACAGCAGCCAGACCGCCAGACCGATAAAAAACACGGTCCGGGCCGCCGGATAAAAGGCCGGGACACCGGTATGCGCGCCGGCAATGTTCAGCGCGGCGAACACCGCGATATTCAGCAGCAGCGCCATCAGCGGCAGCACCGAGAGCTTGAAATTCCACAGCATCGGCTTATACAGCCTGACCCTGAACAGCTTCGGGCGCAGGATAATGGTGACCACAGCGAATATATTGAGCAGCAGTACGCTTAAAAATAAAACGAGGAACTTCACTTGGCGCTCCTTTTATATAACCCCGCATAGATCCCGCCGGCAGCCAGCAGCTGTTCATGGGTCCCCTGCTCCGCCACCCGGCCCTGCTCCAGCACCAAGATCCTGTCCGCCCGCCGCACGGTTGACAGCCGGTGGGCAATGACAATCATCGTCCGGCGTCCGGCGACCAAGTTTTCCACAGCCTGCGCGATGGATTCCTCGGTTTTGGTATCCACCGCGGAGGTGGCCTCGTCTAAGATCAGCACCGGCGCGTCCCGCAGCACCGCCCGGGCGATGGCGACCCGCTGTTTCTGGCCGCCCGACAGCCGGATACCCCGCTCGCCGATCACGGTATCGTAGCCGTCCGGCATCTCCATGATAAATCCGTCGGCACAGGCAATCTCAGCCGCTTTTTCGATCCGCTGCCGCAGACCGGCAGCGTTTTCTTGGGCAGCCGATTCCACACCGCAGGCGATATTTTCAGCGATGGTTCCGTTGAAGAGGAACACGTCCTGCAGCACCAACGACAGGTTGGCCCGGACCGATCCGACGGTCAGTTTCCGCAGGTCGATCCCGTCCAACAGCACCGCGCCCTCGGTGGGGTCATAGAACCGCTCGGCCAATGAGACGATGGTGGTCTTGCCGACGCCGGTGGCTCCGACCAGTGCCACCATTTCGCCGGGTTCGGCGGTGAAGTGGATATCGGTCAGCACCGGTTCCTCCTCCAAATAACGAAAACCCACATGGTCGAAGGTCAGCCGCCCGGCCGCGCGTTCCAATTCAATTGCCCCGGGCATATCGACAATCTCCTCCGATTCGTCCAGCAGCTCAATCACCCGCCGGCCGCCAGCCATCGACGCCTGTACCTCCTCCACCTGTCGGGCCAGCATGATCAGCGGGGTGTAGAGCAGGGTCAGATACATGAAAAAACCCACCAGATCCGCCGCCGGGATGGCGCCGCCCAGCGCCAGTGTGCCGCCGACAGCGATCACCGCGAGGGTGCCGAAACCGGTCAGCGCCTCCACCGCCGGGTGGAACAGGGCATTGGCGAGATTGGCGCGTTTGTTGACAAAGGCATAATGCAGGCATTCCTTCGCCACCCGCTTATTCTCGGCCGATTCCCGGCTGAACGCCTGGATCTCCCGCATCCCGGACAGCCGGTCCTGCATCGAACCGGACAGCTCGCCCAGCACCTCCTGATT
>WRDE01000080.1 GCA_009783605.1 Oscillospiraceae bacterium | reverse complement strand
CTTCCGCGACCCGGAAGGCGAGGCCTATGCCGGGCGGGAAAACCCCAACGGCCAGCGGTTTGAGGGTATCATCCGGTGGGCGACCCCGGTTTACGGGGAGGACGGCGAGGCGGTCGGTTACGTCACGTTCGCCCTCAACCACGACCATATCATGGAATTTGTGGACCATATCACCCCGATGAACGAACGGTATACCAACCTGCCCAGCGCCTTCGAGGGAAACTACGCGTTTATCTGGGACTACAACTGCCGCAGTATCGCCCATCCGCGCCACCACTCGATCGTCGGCTTCGATCCCGAGACCGGCGAGCCGGAGATCCCGTGGTTGGAAACTTCTATTTATGAGGGCTGGCAGAATGAGGTCCAAAAGGATCCGAAGCTGACCTGGTATAACTATATCAAGGCGAAACCCGTACCGGAATTTTTCAACCAATCCCGGAATAATAAGCCCGCCGCCGCGCTGACTGCCCAGGGGATAGTGGGCTTGGACGGCCGGTATCTCAACAACGCCCCCCAATGTACCGGCTGGATGGATCTGACTAAGGACGGCGGATCCGGCTCCTTTTATATCCTCTGGAGCGGCTTGTATAAACTGACTACCGCCGGCGCGATCCCCTATTATACCGGCCAGTACGCCCCCGGCGAAGCCAACAATTTCTCCCAGCGGGGTTTCGGGTTCGTCACCATCGGCGCCGGATTGGACGATTTCACCGCGCCGGCCCAGCATACCGAAGCGAGTCTCACCACCGTCATCGATACCAACACCCATAACACCCTGATCAGCTTGATAGTGACTACGTCAATTATCGCGGTGGTAGTCGTCTTTGTCGCCATCTCTATGGCCTCCTATCTGTCCCGTAACATCACCCGGCTGATCGCCGGCGTCTCCCGGTTCCGGGCGGGTGAGCGGCAGTTCCGGTTTGATGTCCGGGTCAAGAATGAATTCGACACACTGGCCGATTCCTTCGACGAAATGGCCGACAGCATTACCCAAAGCTCTGCCGGCCCCCTCAGTATTATCGACAACGACCGGAATATCATCTATATGAACGAAACCGCCCTCGCCCTCTGCGGAAACAAGCTGGACGAAGTAGTTGGAAAACCGTACAGCAAATACAGCATCTATCCCGAAAGCGGCCCCTATTGTCCCCTCGCCGCTCTCGAGGAAGAGCGGGAAACCGAGGTCTACCATATCGCGGCAACCGACCAATATGTCAAGGGTACCGCAAAATATCTGTATAACAAGGATCAGCAGAAATGCGGATATATTATCTCCACCACCGATGTCACCGAAATCCAGCAGGCCCGGGAAAATGCCGAGCGGGGCAATCGGGCCAAGAGCGAATTTCTCTCGAATATGAGCCACGAGATCCGGACGCCGATGAACGCCATCATCGGCATGACCACCATCGGCAAATCCACCACCGACGTCGAGCGCAAGGATTACTGTTTCTATAAGATACAGGACGCTTCCTCCCATCTGTTAGGCGTCATTAACGATATTCTCGATATGTCCAAGATCGAAGCCAAAAAATTTGAGATATCCCCGACCGAATTTGAATTCGAGAAGATGCTCCAGCGGGTGGTCAATGTCATCAGTTTCCGGGTGGAGGAAAAATGTCAGAATTTCCTCATTCATGTGGATGAAAATATCCCGAAGGTATTGTTCGGCGACGACCAGCGAATCGCGCAGGTGATCACCAACCTGCTCTCCAACGCGATCAAGTTCACTCCCGAAAACGGCTCGATCCAGCTGACGGCCGGTCTGGCCGCCCAGGACGGGGACAACTGTGAGCTGCGGATCTCGGTATCGGATACCGGCATCGGAATCTCCCGGGAACAGCAGGCGAGGCTGTTCCAATCCTTTGAGCAGGCAGAATCCAGCACCTCCCGTAAATTCGGCGGTACCGGGCTGGGATTGGTTATCTCTAAAAATATTGTAGAGATGATGGGCGGAGACATCTGGCTCGAATCCGAGCTGGGCCGCGGTTCGACCTTCTCTTTCAATATCCATCTAATCAAAATCGGGGATACCGCGACCGTGCCCCCCGCAAAGATCGACCGGCCGGGACTGCGGATCTTAGTGGTGGACGATATGCCGGATATTCTCGCGTATTTTACCGAGATGTCCAAACGGTTCGGTTTTGAATGCGATACCGCTCTCAGCGGGGCGCAGGCGATAGAAAAAATTGACAGCGGCGCCGTCTACGATCTCTATTTCGTGGACTGGAAGATGCCGGAAATGGACGGCATTGAATTGTCCAGGCGGATAAATGACCATTTCAACAACAATTCAGTCATTATCATGATTTCGGCGATGGAATGGACCGCTATCGAGCCGGAAGCCCGGAAAGCGGGCATCCGCAAATTCCTCTCCAAGCCGATTTTCCCGTCGGATATCGAATCCTGTATTCGTCAATATGTGAGCCGTACCGAAGAAGAGCAGCTGAAAGAGGATCAGCTGGAAGAAACGCGCAGGCTGGACGATTTCACCGGATATTGCGTATTGCTGGCGGAGGATGTGGAGATCAATCGTGAAATCGTGATAGCCCTTCTGGAGCCTACCAACATCGACATTGTCACGGCGGAAAACGGTGCTGAAGCGGTGGCGCTGTTTTCGGAGAATCCGGAGCGGTTTGATATCATTTTCATGGATCTGCAGATGCCGGAAATGGACGGTTTCGCCGCTACCCGCAATATCCGCGGGATCGGATCAGACAAAGCGCAATCCATCCCCATTGTGGCGATGACGGCCAACGTATTCCAGGAGGACGTGGATCAGTGTATGGCGGCGGGGATGAACAGTCATATCGGCAAGCCGTTGGATATCGCCGATGTGCTGGCGGTGCTGCGGAAGTTTCTGACGGGAAAAAAACCTGAGTGATAGTATACTGATGAGGGACAGCAACTGCGCTGTCCCTTTTCATTCTTGAAAAGGGGCTGTATAGTGTTGCTCCACCATCGTCTTCGCCGCCTCATAGGGCAGCCCGGCGATCCGGTGACGGCGGCGCTGTTCGTCAAAACACCGGATTTCGGCGCTGCAAATCCCCCGGCGGCGCTGGCCGCGGCTCTGGCGCAGCAGGATACAGTCGGCCACCTCTAACGGGATATGCACCTCACAGAATGTCAAGCCCCGGACATACCGTATCGACGCGGCGCCGTATCCGCCGACGGCGCGGGTGACACCGAAACCGCCGGCCCGGAAACCACTCCAGCCCGCCGCCGTCCACCAAACGCCGGCGGCCAGCAGCCCGAATCCGCCTATCCGCAAAAAACCGCCGAAAAACAACAGGCATATGCCTGCGGATATCAAAATCGCCGGTTTGATGATATACCGCGGCAGCTGGTCATGGCGGGGCTGCAAAAACCGGTTGCAGAGGGGATAATCGGGAAGCAGACGTTGTAATGCCGCCGAAATTTCCCGGAGCCGCGCGGCCGGTATCAGCACCGGCCGCATCCCTTTTTGGCGTCCGAACCCGGCGGCGGTCAGCGAGACGGTATAGAGCGAAAGCAGCCGCATCAACACGGTCTGCCGCAGCTCCAACGCGGTAATTTTATTGCCGGCGATCCAGATCCGGTGCTCGGTAACCAATCCCTGCCGGATAAGCAGGCGGTTTTGTTCCACCGAGACGGTAAACCGCAGATAGCGGGCGGCGGTGAAGCAGAAAGAGAGCAGCCAGCCCCAGATCAGCAATCCGGCCAGAGTATTCAACAGCGGCGGTATGCCCAGATGCATAACCCGCGCCAGTATCCCCGGAATCTCTCGCGCCACGGTACTGCCGGCCAGATCGGCGGCCTGATACAGAGCGGGAGCGAGCGTGAGCAGCCCGAAGGCGATGTTGGATCCGGTAGCCGCCATCAACAGTATTGGCCAGATCCGGGCACAGTACGGCTTTCCGTCGGATAGCGGTTGTTTTTCCGGCAATAACCGGGAGGCCCGGGCAAGCGGCAAAAAAAGAATGGCGTCCGCCCGGCGGCGGATACCGGCGGTATGGATCCACAGCCGGCGGCTTCGGGTCAGCCACATCAACAGCGTACAGTCGGCTGTCACCGAGGAGGTATCGTCCGGCATCACCATGATTTGCCGCCGCAAAAATACCCCCCGGGTCAGCGAGATCCGCCCCCGGTTATCTATGGTATACCGGGCGAAAACCCATCGGACGACCGAGAAAGCGAATAACAACAGCGGCCAGCCGATTTCGCCGAATGCCGCAGCAGTGCCCGGCGGGTCCGGCTTCAGCCATTGCCGGATCAGCCAGAGCGCCAGCAGCGGGATCCACTTTTTCGCGTCATACAAAATGTAAACCGGATGCGGTCTCATCTCATTCCGATTGTTCCGATAAAAAATCAAACAGCTCCTCGGCGATATTTTTAGGCAGCAGCAGCCGGACCGCCGCGCCGCCAGCCACCCGCAATACCATTGTTCGCACGCCGCACAGACGTTGAAACGGCAATGTCCAGCATTCGAAGGTCCGCAGCGCCGTCATCGGTACCGCCGCTTCACGGCGGGTCCAGACGCCGGTAACCGCCCGCAGCCGGGCGGAATCCGCGGCGCCGTGCAGCGCGGCGGCATAGCGCGGCGGATAAACCCACCAGAAAAAAAGAACCGCGCCGGCGGCCGGCGGAACGGCATACAGCAGCCGGATATAAAAAAATCCAGCCGCCGCGCCGATAACGGCGCAGAAAATCATACCGGCCGCGGCCGTCCAGCAGCGGAGCAGCCGGATAATGCTGCCGTCGGCATATAGTTCCACAGCATAACCTCTTGTTCACCGTTTTGGTTAGTATGACCCTGATTATATGAAAAAACACACCGGATTTTTAGGCCCGGTGTGTTTTTGCGCGACTATAAGGTTTTTTCTCATCTGTCAATCCGGCGAGATAATCCATACTGGTACCCAATGCGACGGCGATGGATTTGCATTGATTGAAAGTCATCCAACGCTTCCCACACTCGATCTTTGAATAGTCGCTTTGGTCAATCCCGGTCAACATTTGCATTTTGATCTGTGTATACCCTTTTTCTATGCGGAGCTCTTTTATTCGGTTCATATTATATCACCCTTTTAATTATGGCATATTGACCTATAACTCCTGGAAATGGAGGAAAAAATTGTATCGGGAATGGAAATCATTGTGATCAGGATGGCAATATTATTGAAATTTTATGCCAACTATGTGAATATCTAATATGCTGCACAAATGCAATGGGTTTATGCGATGAATGTTTTGAAGAAAAGAATTTGTGTGAATTTCAAATAAAAATATAATATGAAAAGACTACGTTCGTGTTTGCAAACGTAGTCTTTTTAATCTTTTATCCTTACACTTTTTCCGCTGTAAATGCCATTAGACTTTTCCGCAGCGTATTCGTATCCTCAACACCGCCGCGCAGCAGCGTATCCGGTTTCGCGGGTGCCAAACGGATAGAGCCGCCGCATTTTTCATCCTGCCCGGAATCGTCCGGTTCGGCAAAATCAATCCCGGTCATCAACAATTTTATCTGCGCGGCGTTATCCAACGCAACCGGCCCGGCGACAGCCGGTTTCAACTGTTGCACCCTGCCGTCGGCGGCGGTATAGCTCCCCGCGGCAGCTCCACTGCCGCTTTTTTCCACAAAGGACGACGCGGGGAACACCACCTGCGCCCGCTGCGCCGTTGCGGTCATATGCAGCTCCTGTACCGCCAGGAAATCCAGTTTGCCGTAATCTAAATCCGCCGCGTCCTCTCCGAAGATGAACAGCCCGCGAATTTTGCCGTTTTCGACGGCGCGTCGAAGCTCCTCTCCGGATCGGGCGCCGAGATCCAGCAATCCCTGCGAGTTGGCGCCGGGCAGCAGTTGGATAAGTCCGCCGCCGCTCAATACCGCCATATCGGCGATCAGCCGCGCCGCCTGCAGGGTGACTGTGTTCCGCTCGAAGACGAATAGTGGCTTTTGGATACTGCCGATCATATTGGCCGCCGACTGAGCCTCTTCACCGGGAACGGTATTTACTAATGAATCCGACAATTCATCATATCCGGCAAAGCCCTTGCCGCATCCGTTATCCAGTAATAGCCTGAGAATCTGTTCTAAAACTGCCAATTCATCGCCGGGATCAATCCGCAGGGCGGAAATATCATCCAACAGGCTCTCTTCCGGCGAAATCATCAGCAGCTTGGCGCCCTTATTGACCGCGCGCCGGATCTTCATCGCGGCGACGCCGTGGTTTTGAACTATCCCGGAGCCGATCGCGACGATCAATCCGGCGTTTTCCAGTCCGTCAAATGTGGCGGTGGACGCGTCCCGCCCCAGCACATCCGCTATCCCGCCGATAGTCTGGCCGAGGGAGAAAACAGTATCGGTTTTCAGCACCTTTTGCGCATATTCTCTTATCAAGAACACTTCCTGATTGGTATACCGGTCGGATATTGTTACCGCCACACAGTCACTGCCGAACCGGGCTTGCAGCTCCCGGAAATTTTCATTGACATACCCGGCCGCCTGTTCAAAACCAGCTGGCTCTCCATTGTTCCCCGCGCGCCGCGGACTGTTCCCCGCGCGCCGCGGATTGATCAATGGTGTTGTCAGCCGCGACTTTTTCGCGATCTCGCCGAAACCGAACCGGCCTTTCATACACAGCAGATCGTCCGGCACGCTGCGGGTCAGCAGATTGCCGGCGGACGACAATTTCGTCTTACACCCGACCGAACAGAAGGAACAGACCGTTTCGGTGACCGTCTCTTTCAGCGGCACCTGCTTGGCAATCATCAGCGTCTCGGTCAGCGCGCCGGTGGGGCAGATGTTCACGCACTGGCCACAGGCGATACAGTCAGTTTCCCTCAAATCCATGTCCAGCGCCGGCTTGACCACCGTGTCAAAGCCCCGGTCGACCAAACCCAGCGCCGCCGCGCCGACCACCTCGCCGCAGACCCGGACGCAAAGCCCGCAGAGGATACATTTGTCGGGGTTGCGGCGGATAAACGGATGGTCGTCCAACGGTTCCCGGTGATGGGTTTTGCCGGCGTATTTTTCGGGCCGCACCCGATATTGGTTGGCGTAATCGATCAGCTTGCACTCAAAATAATCCGGGCAGCCGCATTCGAGACACCGGGCGGCTTCCCTTTTTGCCTGTTCTGCCGACCAGCCTAAGTTGATCTCCAGAAAATCACTTTTCCGCTCACCGGCGCAGCGGTGGGGCATTTTAACCCGAGCAGCTTTTTCCCGGCCGGCAAAATCCGCCGCGGTTTTTTCGGATTTGACCAAATAGGGCGGCTCGTAAGCCAACTCAGCGCCGTTTAGATATCGGTCCACTATCCCGGCGGCGTTTCTGGCCTCGCCGATGGCGGAAATGGCGATATCCGCGCCCTTGTTGGTCGCGTCGCCGACGGCAAAAACGCCCGGGAGATTGGTGCGGAAGGTATGCTCGTCGGCGGCAATAGTACCGCGCCGGGTCTGCTCCAGCGCTTCCAGCCCGAACGCGTTCAGCTTCTGGCCGATGGCGACGATCACCATGTCGGCCTCAATCGTTTCCTCGGCACCCGCGACGGCTACCGGACTGCGGCGCCCGGAGGCGTCGGGTTCGCCCAGCTCCATGATCTGGAGCCGAACTGCCTTCACCTTCCCGTCCCCGCCTATTATTTCAATGGGGTTGGTCAAATTCTTGAAAATAACCCCTTCTTCTTCGGCTTCCTGGATCTCAATGGCTTCCGCCGGCATCTCATTTTTGGTGCGGCGGTAAATATTATACACTTCGGACGCGCCCAACCGCACCGCCGTGCGGCAGGCGTCCATCGCGGTATTGCCGCCGCCGACAATGGCAATTTTTTTACCGGCAAGCGAGGGGGCGGCGTTATCTGAAAGGGCGACTTCCCGCAGGAAATCAATGCCGCCGACCACACCATCTAAATCCTCGCCGGGGCAACCCAATCCGGTGCTGGTCCAGGCGCCGGCGGCGACGATTACCGCGTCATATTCTTTTTGCAGCTGCTCCAGCTTAACATCCTGCCCGATTTTTACATTGT
>WRDE01000079.1 GCA_009783605.1 Oscillospiraceae bacterium | reverse complement strand
GTGTATTTGCGAGAAACATGGATTTTAGATCGCGGGAGGAGGTGTAACCATGCCCAATATCAAATCCGCGGAGAAACGCGTCCGGATAATTGCCACCAAGACCGCCGCCAACCGCGCCAGCCGCTCGGCGCTGAAGACCGCCGTCAAAAAAGCGCAGACCGCCGTCGATACCAACGCCGCCGACAAGCAGGAAACCGTGCGCGTCGCCGTCAAAACCATCGATAAAGCGGTAGCCAAGGGGCTTCTGCATAAAAATACCGCCGCGCGGAGAAAATCGGCGCTGGCGAAGAAAGTCAATTCTTAAACGAATGTACAATGTAAAATGTACAATGTAAAATGACAGGCACTCGTTCTTTTGCGATCCTTTCATTTTACATTGTACATTTTACATTATACATTTATTAATCCGTCCGCACATACTTACAAAAACAATACCGCATACCCCTATATTCCCGCTCATCCCCGCAGTCCGCCAGCCGCCAGTCCGGCAATTTATCCAGATTGGGGAAGTACCGGTCGGCCAGATAGCACCCCCGCACCTTCGTCACCAGCACGGCAGCGCAGTACGGCAGCAGCAGGGCATAGATCTCCGCGCCGCCGATCACAAATACATCATCAGCCGGATACCCGGCAAGGGTCTCCAGCAATTTTTCCGGCGAACGGCAGACGGTGATCCCTTCCTCTGTAAAATCGGGATCGCCCGACAGCACGATATTCACCCGGTCCCGCAGCGGCCGCCCGCTCGGCAGCGACTGGAAGGTACGCCGCCCCATCACCACCACCCTGCCGGTGGTGGTTTCCTTAAAAAACCGCATATCCTCGGGGATCGAAAAGAGCAGCTGCCCGTCACAGCCGATTGCCCAGTTGTCGTCCACCGCCACGATGGCCTGCATAATTCCGCATTCCTCATTCCGCATTCCGAATTCATCAAATCGCTACGGGTATTTTCTCGCCCAGCTTATGATATTGGTACCCCGGAAAATCAAACGAATCCACCGTAAACCCGTAAAAATCTTTCTGGTCCGGGTCCATCACCAATTGCGGCGCGTCATACGGCTCCAGCGCCAGCAGCCGCTCGACAATCGGCAGGTGCCGGTCATAGATGTGGGCGTCGGCGATGACATGGACCAGCTCGCCGGCTTCCAGCCCGCCGGCTTGGGCCAGCATGGTCAGCAGGATGGCGTACTGGCAGACGTTCCAGTTGTTGGCCACCAGCATGTCCTGCGAACGCTGGTTGAGGATGCCGTTGAGGGTGTTGCCGCTGGTATTCAAGGTCAGCGAATAGGCGCAGGGATAGAGGTTCATCTCGGACAGGTCGGCGTGGACGTAGATGTTGGTGATCATCCGGCGGCTGGCCGGGTTGTGGCGCAGGTCGTACAGCAGCCGGTCGACCTGGTCGAACTCCCCTTCGGGGTAGCGGTGCTTCACCCCTAACTGGTAGCCGTAGGCCTTGCCGATCGAGCCGCTTTCGTCGGCCCATTCGTCCCAGATATGGCTGTTCAGCTCCCGGGTATTGTTGGATTTCTTCTGCCAGATCCAGAGGATCTCGTCGATGGCGTTTTTATAATTGGTATACCGCAGCGTCAGCAGCGGAAACTCCTCCCGCAGGTCATACCGGTTGACCACCGCAAACCGCTTGACAGTATGGGCCGGCACCCCGTCCGGCCATTTCGGGCGGACCGGATGACCGGTGTCCCAGTATCCGTTGTCGAGGATGTCGCGGCAGTTTTGGATGAAGATTTGGTCGGCACGGGACATGGCGCTCACTCCGTTCGCGAATTGAAAATTGATAATTAAAAATTGAAAATTAATATAATTATTATAAAACATCAAGCATAAGCGTGTCAACCGCCCCCTTTATGTTTATCACGGCAATCTACATTACCGCATATATCCCACGCCCGAAAATCGCCGCCCACCTGCGGTCAGCAAAAAAATCGGACAGATGATGACAACTGCGACAGTCCGCCCGTATAAATGGGTGTGCGGAGGAGGGGGACCCGAACGGCATTATCAGCATGGCGGACGGGGAAATATACCGGGGGGATGTTTTGTCTAATATTTGTCTAATATACGATAAAACTATTGGCACACGCACACACACATGGTATAATAAAAACATCCGGCTGGAATAATTTACAAAAACAGAAAGGATTCGTAAATATGAAGAAAAAATTTGTAGCTATAGCAGTTATGGTCTTGATGGTGTCGTGCTTTACCCTTCCGGCAAGCGCACATGAATTCTCCCCGGAACGTTATTTCCAACTTCTGGTGAAAAACGGCAGCAATAGTATGCCCAACATCAATTTCACCTACAACATTACAAAATTCACGGCGAATACGACATTCCAAGCCCGTGCTCTGGAATCGATCAACAATTGGGCTAGCGCCGTTGCCGCCATTAAGCCTGCCGTAATAAACGAACCGAACGCAAGCACCGCGAAAGCCATTTTCAGCGATAATTGGCCTAACACTTTTGATCCCACTAAACCCGGAGTCGCTGTATCGGCCCCCCTTATAACCAGCACTATTTACACGTATAAAAGCGGGTGGGGAACCCCGAAAACGGCTTCTTCTGTTCAAATGATCAGTCAAACGGCGATCTATGCGAACCGGGTACTTTTACTCAATCTGGGGTATAGCGACAATGACCTCAGACACAATTATGCCCATGAGATCGGTCATGCGTTGGGATTTACTGAAGCGAATGACGGTACCCTGTCAATTATGAAACAAGGCCGGGGCTCCACCTTTGGATGGGCCGATTATTGGAAACCCCGCACTCATGATGTGTCAGATATGACCACCAAATATCAGTTGAAATTGTGGAGTTGACAAATTGCGTGACCATCATACCAATTTCGCAGGCTTATTACAAACTTTAATAAAGGAGCTTTTACCTATGAAAAAAGCATTTCCAATCAGCCGTAAAAAAACAATTATTTTTGTGGTGACGGTCATTTGCGCTGCGGTTTCGGTTCTTGGTTTCTTGGTTTTTAATCAAAACGCCGGTACCATCGATGTCAATTGGGTCGGCAAGCCAAAATTTGTCGGCTCAAGGGATACTGCCGGCTTTTCTATGAATTCGTTTGTCTTTGATAACGTAAAAGAAATGGTTGAACTCAGCGATTGTATCGTTATCGCCAGCTTCAGCAAAAAGCCCCAGGTTTATCTGTCCTATGACAATGAAAGAATGGGCGTACAATTCCATTCTACCAGGTATGAATTGAAGGTAAGCGAGGTCATCCAGGGAAAACCGGCGGGAGAGACGATCGTGCTTACCCAACTGGGGAAGTATGGAAGCGACGATTATGAAACCAAACTGAAACCCGATACAAAATACGTATTGTTTTTAACCGAAAGGGATTATGACAAAGAGTGGGAGGCGTTTTTGAACGACCCCACTTGGGACATTAAGAATTATGCGGAAAAAGACAGGAAGAATGTAGCGGAAAATCGAGCGGATAAGGCAAAAGATTTCGAGTCTTATTTTGGACATGATAAAATTTTATACCAGGCGACACTTGGAGAAATGGGCATATTTGAGATCCGGCAGGGAGATGTATTGTACGCTTATGCGGATCTTGGTTTTTCCCCAACCTTTGACGGGAGGAAGCCGGGGGATTTGATACGGGAGATTCGGGGCGAATAAACTTTTTCATTAAAAAACGCTCACCCTTACATGCGGGGTGAGCGTTTTCATTGATAATCCTTGCTTTTCCCCGATTGTATGGTGAAAATATAGTGGGTATGTGTGTTTATAATAATCTGCTTCCAGCCGTCTCATAACTCTGAACTTCTAACCCTATTCACAATTCTTTTACATCTTCCCTATTGACAACGCCGCATTCGGATGGTAAATTATAGGGGCTTTTTAGCACTCCGCGTGTTCGAGTGCCAGAGTTAGCAGTGATACTATGGTTACTGACCACTGTCGAAGGGGGGTTGCCCGCATGGACGCTGAAAAATCCCTCAACGAGCGCAAGCAAAAGCTGCTCTGCGGTATTGTTGAGGCGTATATCCGCACCGGCGAGCCGGTGGGGTCCAAAATGCTGGCCGATCTGTTCGGCAACAACCTCTCTTCGGCCACGATACGCAACGAAATGGCCGATCTGGCGGGGATGGGCTACTTAGATCAGCCCCATACCTCGGCCGGGCGGGTGCCGACCGCTGCCGCGTTCCGGCTGTATATCGATAAATGGATGAAGCATCAGCCGCTGCCGGAGGAATACCGCCGGGCGGTGGACAGTATGCTGAATCAGGCGGCCACCAGCCCGGATAAGCTGATGGAACAGGCCGCCCAGGCGCTGTCGGAAGCCACCGGCTGCGCCGCCGTCACCACCGCGCCTTCCTCACAGGGGGCGACGGTCCGGCGGTTAGAGCTGATGCGGTCGAGCGAACACGCGGTGGCATTGATTATGATGACCAGCTCCGGCGCCATCCGCAGCCGGGTCTGCCGGATCGATCCGCCGGTGTCCGCCGAAGAATTATCCCAAATCGCGCGCACCCTGTCCGAAACCTTTACCGGCGAAACCCTCGCGTCGCTCACCTTGCCGCGGCTTCAGGGAATGGCCGCCGCGCTGGGCGGGCTGCGCTGTCTGCCGCTGTTGTCGGCGCTGTTAGAGCTGGCCGCCGAAGCCGCCGAGGCGGAGGTGCTGCTGGCCGGCCAATTCAAACTGCTCCAGCACCCGGCTTATGAATGGGAAACCGCCCGGGCGCTGTTGAATCTGTTGTCCCAGCGCCGGCTGCTGGCCGGTCTCATCGGCCGGCAGCAGATCAACGGCCCGCAGGTGGTGCTCGGCGGCGAGAGCAGCCAGCCGGAGCTGAACGGTTCCTCCATCATCATGACCAAGTATCTGGCCGGCCCGGGAACCGGATCCCTCGGGATCATCGGCCCGCTGCGGATGGACTACGCCGCCGCCATCCCCCAATTGGAATATTTCGCCCGGGCGCTGGGGAAATTACTGGGGGAATGGCTGGACTAATTGACAGTTGACAGTTAGGGTGATATAAAAAAACAGGAGGGGTTTTATTGTGGCGAATCAAGTCAATTATTCAGACAAGTACGATGTGTTCCTGTCCTACCGGCGGGAAGGCGGCGAAATGATGGCGATTATTTTGCACGACAGGCTTACAGCAAAGGGGTATCGCGTTTTTCTTGACATTGAGAGCTTAACCAATGGGAAATTCAATAAAAAGCTGCTTACTGTCATCGAAGGCTGCACCGATTTTATCGTTGTGCTCTCTCCGAACAGCCTTGAACGCTGCAAAAATGAAGGCGATTGGGTGCGCAACGAGATCGCGCATGCCTTTCAGCATGAAAAAAACATCGTTCCCGTTATGCTCCACGGCTTTGAATGGCCGAAGAACCCCGAAGATCTCCCGGAAGATATGGAGGAATTGCCGCTTCAAAACGGACTCCGCAACAATGATATCGAATATTTGGACGATATGATCAACCGGCTATGCAACAAGTTTTTGGAAAGTCAGCCTCAAGGCCCTGCCATTAAAAAGCCAAAACAGCCAAAAGCCAAAAAAACCTTCACCAAAAAGACAAAGGGTATTCTTGCCGCCGCAGTTGCGCTGGTGGTGGTTGTGGGGGCGGTTTTCGGCGGGATGGCGATTTGGAGGAATAATGATGGGGCGGATGTTCCGGTGAGTTTAGCGAACGGCGAGGATGTCAGTTCCGGTTTGACTTCACAGGGAAGCGAGAGTAGTGGACTGTCGCCCGTAGCAAGCTCTACCGAAAATAACAAACAAGATACCACTGCGAAGCAACCTGTTGGAAGCAGTCAATCCAATGTCGAAGGTGACAAATCATTTTTACAGTTACTTTCGCAAGTGAAGGAAAAAGATGAGTGTGTGGTATATGTTGGTGATGTTGACATTGTACTTAAAGGGTATACTGTTTTCCTTTTTTATTCTACTGGAATTGTTGTTCAACCTACAGGACAGCAATCAGCAACAACAGAAATTTCAAGTGAAGCAATTGAAGGCATAATAAATTGGACAAATGAGCAACAAGGCGGTTATCCAGATATAAGCAATGCAGGAAAAGGACTTGTTCACATGGGAACTTATGCGCTTGAAAACAGATCAATAGAGTTTTCAATAATTAATCTACACGATGGAGCAAAAGAAACACTTAATGGTACTTTTGACGATTACGGCAATTTGAAATATAAATCAGGAGGGTATAACTACACAGTTAAACCATATGGTGTTTTTATTGATGGTAAAATTATTCGAAATTGACAAATTAAAATACAAAATTTACCTATCCATTTTTAGATATTTTTGATATATCCCTTGGAAAATGCCGCAATTAACAATTGCCGTTTTAAATATTACAGACAGGACTGATAAACATGGACAAAAAAGACATTGATATTCCGCTGGATGATCCGGTTGCGGCGGAGAGTCCCCCGAAAACCAAAAAGAGCAGGGCTGCTGCCGATACGGCAGCGCTGGCCGCTGAGGTGGAGGCGCTTAAACAATCTTTGGCCGAAGCCGGGGACGCCTATCAGCGGATGCTGGCGGAATATGCCAATTATAAGCGGCGGACCGAGCAGGAGAAGGAGCAGCTGGGGCTGTATATCCGGTGTGAGCTGATCCGGGCGCTGCTGCCGACGTTGGACAGCTTTGATCTGGCCGCCGGGGCGCCGCCGGGAGAGGAGTATAAGGCCGGGGTCGAGATGGTGCTGGCGGGGCTGCATAAGCTGCTGGCGGAGCAGGGGCTGGAAGAGATCCCGGCGCTGGGTGAGGCGTTTGACCCCGAGATCCACAACGCGGTTATGCGGGAGGACGCGGGGGAGGGTACCGAGCACGGCGTCGTTACCGAAGTATTTCAGAAGGGATACCGGATTGGGGATCGGGTGATCCGACCGGCGATGGTGAAGGTGGCGAATTGATCTGGGTGTTCTATATAACTGTCAATAGGTAGATTATTTATACTATGAACAGGCGGTCAGAGAATATGGAAAACATGAGAGTTATTCATTTCCACAATATGAAAATGGTGAGTTCGGGGCCTATTACAAATATGGAAGAATTAACCGAATTTGACAATTGGTGGAGTAAGATTGATTTGAATGATTATATCACTCCGCGTGATTTTATGTATGAGGATGATGAAAAAAACTGCATGATCTGGCTTGTTGCCATCCCAAGAGGGTTTACCGATACCGGCAAATATGAAGTTGTTGATTTCCCCGGCGGGCTTTATGCCGTTAGCACAGCTAAAGACGGGAACAAAGAGGATATGGACAACGTGAAAAATATAATTTCCCAATGGATAAAAGACAGTGGATGTTTTGAAGAAACAAATGAGCGGCATAAAATGGCTCATGTTTGTACGCCTAAAATTTTCAAAGAAAAAATGGGTTATCATCTAACTGACCTCTTTGTTCCGATTGTCGTAAAATAGAAACTTCCAATAATAAGCATTAGATACAGCACATTGCGGCATGACGCCCCGGCATTCCATAACACTATAACAATTTTTTATTTTTGAAAGGACATGATTATTATGGCTAAAATTATCGGAATCGATCTCGGCACCACCAACTCCTGCGTCGCCGTCATCGAGGGTGGCGAGGCGGTCGTCATCTCCAACGCCGAGGGCGCGCGGACCACGCCGTCGGTGGTGGCGTTCAAGAAGGACGGCGAGCGGATCGTCGGCCGGGTCGCCAAACAGCAGGCGGTCTCCAACCCCGACCGCACCATCAGTTCGATCAAACGGGAGATGGGTACCGGCCACAAGGTCAAGATCGATGACAAAACCTATACCCCGCAGGAGATCTCGGCGATGATTTTGCAAAAACTCAAAGCCGACGCCGAGGCGTATCTGGGCGACAAGGTGGTTGAGGCGGTCATCACCGTCCCGGCCTACTTCACCGACGCCCAGCGGCAGGCCACCAAGGACGCCGGCAAGATCGCCGGCATGGATGTCAAGCGGATCATCAATGAGCCGACCGCGGCCGCGCTGGCCTACGGCATCGACAAGGAAGCCGACCAGAAGATCATGGTGTATGACCTCGGCGGCGGCACCTTCGACGTGTCGATCATCGAGATGGGGGACGGGGTGCAGGAGGTGCTGGCCACCGCCGGCAACAACCGGCTGGGC
>WRDE01000078.1 GCA_009783605.1 Oscillospiraceae bacterium | reverse complement strand
TGGGCGAATCATTCTCGCAGATTGTATAAAGATGTGGAAATCAAAACAGAACATGAGGAGAATATCTTTATGATTTCACATTTACACACACTGCTTAGGCGTTACTGAATACAGGTTCTAAGAGTTGACCAGTGTTATATCCCGGACGTTGCAGTATTCGTTACCAAAATAGTTGGGGCAGCCCATTACGATGGTCGGCCGGAATCGGACGGGCGTGGTGACGTTGGTAAACGTTTGGGTTGGATAGAAGAAGGTCAGGTTGGCAACGCAACTCTCCGGCTCCATCTCGATGAAGCCCTTGTTGTTGACATTGGACGCCGGATTCAGGAAAATCGAGTTATCGTTGGCCGGAGCGCCCGCAGTGTGCTGCGCCACTTCAATGATGGTGTTCTTCGCCGGATCGATGGGTTTGCCTTTAATCGGTTCGACCCAGTCTCCCCGGATGGTGACCCCCTTGCGGAGCGTGACCGTGTTGTTGAACGGATACCGCCCGGCGGGGATGTAGACCGCGCCGCCGCCCAGATTGTAGACCCGGTTGATGATGTTCTGGAGGGCGGTGACGTTTTGGGCGGCGGTGTTGCCGGTCGCAACACCGTAAAACGTCGCGTTATAGGCCGCGACGAAGGTCCCGACCCGCAGATCCGGGTTGGCCACGACGTCCCAGCCGGGGGCGGCGGTAATGGTGGTACTCTGCGCCGCGTCCACCTGCGGCAGCTCGAAGACGGCGATACAGGTTAATATCAGACATATTGCGGTAAGTATGGAAAATGCTTTTGTAAGACTTCTCTCCACAGTAATAACTCCCTTTCTAAAAGTAAAAAAATAAATGCATCTTTTATCTCTAAACTATTATATGCGTGTTGCACATAATAAATTACCGTTTTTGTGCATTATATACAAAATTAATGTCAGGAAAGTGCTGTTTTCCTTTCTACCCTCCATATATAGCATATAATAATTGGAATGTCAAGCCATATTTCACAGGTTTTTTAAAACAAAAAAAGCCGCCCGAAAAAATACTGGCTTTTTTGTGGTGTTTCTGTTATGATATCTCTACATCCATTAAGGAGATTTGTTTATTTTATGAAAGATTATCTATCCGTTAAAGAATTTTCCAGAATCTCCAGTATCGAGACGTCCACCCTGCGGTATTGGGATGAAATCGGCCTGTTCTCCCCCGCCTGGCGGGATCCGGAGACCAATTACCGGTATTATTCCCCCGAACAGATCATCGGGGTCAATTTCATCAATGTCATGAGCGCGCTGCATGTCCCGTTGAAAACCATCGGCGATATCGAATCCGACCGCAATCCGGAAAAGATCGTGCGATTGATTGAACAGCAGGAAAAGGCTTTGGATATGCAGATGCGCCGGCTGCGGGAATGCTATTCCGTCATACATACCCGGCGCGAGATGATCAACTACGGCATGAAGGTGTTGGAGGGATTCCGGGCGGTGGACGGCATCCGGTTGGACAGTGACAGCGCGGACGAAATCGAAAACGCGGTCTGGGTGGATCTAAACAGGATCGCGGTTTTGCGGCGGGAGGATTCCGCTTATATCGCCGGGCCGCGGACCCGTTTCAAAAAGGGCGGCGGATTTTTTGAGCCGTTCATGAATTTCTGCAATTACGCGGAGGAGCTGCGCATCAATCTCAATTTCCCTATCGGCGGGCTGCATGACGATATGGAATCCTTCTGTCAAACGCCGGGAGAGCCCCATCATTTTATCTCAATGGATCCCACCGGCAACCGGAACCGGGAGGCCGGCGACTATCTGATCGGCTTTCACCGCGGGTATTACGGCGAATTCGGCAATCTGCCCGCCCGGATGGCGGCTTACGTAAAGCGGCATAAGCTGAACTGCAGCGGACCGGTATATTCGCTGTATCTCCATGACGAGGTATGCATAAAAAAACCAGACCAATATTTGGCCCAGGTCTGTGTAGCCGTATCTCGTTGAGAGAACTCAGACAAGCGGGGGGCATATATGCAGGATTTCTCCATTCGGGATATTTTCCGCGGCTGCGGTACTGCCGTTTCCGGCGTCTGCGCATTTTCGGCAGTCGGTAATCATCTGCTGCCCTATGCCGCCGGCCGGCTGCCGGAAAATCCGCAGTCAGTTATTTCCGCGCTGTTTCCCTACCGGTTCCCCGAAGACGGCCGGCCCCGCAACCTTGCGCGGTATGCCTGCGTCCCGGACTATCATACCAGCGCCGGCGGTGTGCTGGAGGATGCGGCGGCGGCGCTGTCGGAACGGTTTCCGGGGTATTCTTTCGTCCCGTTCATCGACAATTCTCCGGTGCCCGAAGTCGCCGCGGCGGCGGCGGCGGGATTGGGGGTCATCGGCGACCACGGCTTGTTGATCTCGCCGGAATACGGCTCGTTTGTGGTGATCGGCACCGTCGTCACCGATCTGGTCCTGCCGGAAACCGGCGGCAATAACAACGGCCATTGCGGCCACTGCGGCGCCTGTGCCGCCGCCTGTCCGGCGGGATGTATAGGCAGCAGGAGCCGCGAGACAGCTATCAGCTGCACAGCAGCTGCGGACAAAAAAATCCGCTGCCTGTCGGCCATCACCCAGCGAAAAGGCGCCCTTACCGCGGAGGAAATCGCGCTGATCCGGAAAAACGGCCTTGTCTGGGGTTGTGACCGGTGTCAGGAGGTCTGTCCGCATAATGCCGCGGCGGTCATCCGGCCCCACCGGTGTTTTACCCGGTACCAACCCTGGTTAGACCGGGAGGGCCTGGACCATTTAGAAGGCCGCGCCTATGGATGGCGCGGCCGGGCGGTGCTGGAACGGAATCTGGAGATTATGGAGAAGACGGATGGAGCGGTTTGAGGCGGCGTTAGAAGCGGGACTGCGGCAGTTGGAGCAGCGGGAAGGCATCGGGCGGCTGAAGGAGCATGGATTGCACGCGGTGTTGAAATTCTATTTCCAGCCGGACGCGGCATACCATGAAGTGAAGACGGGCAATTATGTGGCGGATTGTGTAGCGGACGACCGGATTGTGGAGATCCAGACCGGCCGGTTTTACGCGATGCGGGGCAAGCTGCTGGCGCTGCTGGCGGATTTCGCGGTGACGGTGGTGTATCCGATCCAGCGGCGGCGGCGGTTGATTTGGATCAATCCGGAGACCGGCGAACGGTCCCCCGGACGTCTCTCCCCGAAAATCGGCAGATTTTCCGACGCGCTGCCGGAGCTGTATTGGGTCGCCGACGCCTTTGACAACCCCTTTTTCCGGCTGCATCTGCTATTGGTGGATGTGGACGAACACAAGCTGCTGAACGGTTACGGCATATATAAAAAGCTCCGCGCCACCCGGGTCGACCGGCTGCCGACGGCAGTGGGGGACGAATTGATCATTGAGGGCCGCGCAGGACTGGCCGCGCTGCTGCCGGAGCTGGCACAGCCGTTTACCAAAAAGGATTTTGAAAAAGCGACCGGCTTGAAAGGCAGAAACGGGTTCAACGCGCTGAAATTATTGGATACATCCCATGTGGTCCAACGGGCCGGGAAAAAAGGGAACGCGATTTTGTATGAAAAGGTATAAAAAGGGCTTGTCTCTCACAAGCCCTTTTATTTATGATATCTCCCGCCGGCATGGATCTGCATCGCCCGGTAGAGCTGCTCCAGCGCCATCACCCGGGCCAGCTGGTGGGGAAAGGTCATCGGCGAGAAGGATAACCGCAGCGCCGCCGCCTGTTTGACCGCCGGATCCAGCCCGTGGGAGCTGCCGATCACCATCGCCAGATGGCTGACGCCGCCGGTTGTCATGGCGGTTATTTTTTCGGCCAGCGCCGCGGATGACAGCGGCTGGCCCTCCACGCAGAGCGCAACCGCCGCCGTGCCGGCCGGTATCTTCGCCGGCAGCCGCGCCCCCTCAGCCTTCAGCGCCGCCCCGATCTCCGCCACCGACGGCCGCTCCGGCAGCCGCTGCTCGTCAACCTCAACGACATTGATCTTACAAAATCCGCCCAACCGCTTGACATATTCCGCGCAGGCCTCCCGCCAATAGCGCTCCTTGAGTTTCCCGACGCAGAGCAACGATATGGATAACATTTTCTTCCTCTTTGATAAATTAATTTTCAATTTAAAACACGATCACGCCGGTTCGGTCCTCCGGCGCGGCGACCCACAGCTGATAATCCAACCGTTCGGTCAGCCCGGCGGCCTTCATCGCCGACGACGCGGCGGCATAGGCCAGTTCGGGGGTGTTGTTTTCCCGGCTCAGATGGGACAGCACAAACCGGGCGGTGCCGGTTTTGGCGAAATTTTCTAATTCCCGGGCGCAGGCGCTGTTGCTGAGATGCCCGGTATCGGCGAGGATCCGCTTTTTTAAGAAATACGGGTACGGGCCGGCGTTGAGCAGCGGCAGGTCGTGGTTGGATTCGATATGTACCAGATCGCAGCCCCGCAGCTCGCTGCGGATCAGGTCGGTTATCTGCCCGATATCGGTGGCGACGCCGATCCTGCGGCCGTCCGACGTCCGGATGATATAGCCGGTGCTCTGCCGCGCGTCGTGGGGGGTCTCAAACGCAGTCACCCACATGCCGGCGGCCTCGACGCCCTCGCAGTCATATCCGGCCAGCCGGGTTTCATACCCGTCGGTTTTGGGCGTCAGTACCGTCCGGGACAGCGATTGCGGCAGCGCGCCCAGCGTCCCCGCGCTGCCGAAAACGGCGCAGCAATACCGCCCGGCGAACACCTCCAACCCCGCAATATGGTCGCCGTGCTCATGGGTGACGAACACGGCGGCGATCGAGGCCGGATCGATGTTCCGGGCGCGCAGGGCTTTTTCCAACCGTCTGGCACTGACCCCGGCGTCGATCAAAATCCCGCCGGAGGCCGTGCCGATGTAGGTACAGTTCCCGCTGCTCCCGCTGAACAGCGGACAGTATCGCGCCATAGCTGCTCCTTCGGGGCCAATTGACAGTTGACAGTTGACAATTGACAGTTATGTTTAGTTATAATTCCCGGGGGAATTTTTCGATCTTGCCGACCAATTTTTGCAGTACCAGCCGCGCGTCGGTGATGGTAACCCCGTCTTTCCCGTCCACATCGGCGATATCCTGCTGCTCTGGCGTCAAGAGGGATTTGCCGACTAAGTGCTGGAGGATCATCCGGGCGTCGGTGATCGAGAGGTTTTCTCCGCCGGAGACGCAGCCGAGGATTTTTCCGATTTCCCTTCCTAAATTAAAAAATTTAACATCATAACTCAACGCAGCCGACATCCCATTGGCGGTTTTAATCCCCGAAAGGCTCACCTTAAAAACGTCATCCGTTAAAATTCTACCAAGCTCTTTCTCGTTCGGGCGGAAGACAATATTTTTTCCATATACGTTCAGATGATCCAGCGAGGAATTTCTATAATTGTTTGTATTTTCACCTAAATTCAAAGTGTTTTTATCAAACGTCCATTTTTTGTTATCCCTTGTTCTGGTTAATGTCAGGGTAATGTCATTTTTATTCGGGGTTTGATAGTCTGCCCCTAATGTTAGGGACCAGGGATATGATGTATCATTAAAATATTCAACCGGAAAATCTCCTGAATTTGGCCATGCGACATAGGTATCTATTTCTGCTCCTATTCCCAGTAAACGTTTTGTGTGAACGTAATAATAGCTTTCATAAAAATTACTGGTGCCATATCCGGGGATCGTCAAAGACCGGGGATAATCAAATCTGTGCGCGTAACCCATCCCGAATTCTTTTGTATTGGGATTCAATATTTCCAATCTGTGTCCGGCGGCCGATATATTATTTGAACCGTCATCATCCATCAGGGAAAGGATCGCCCCCGCTGTGCTCGGCATATGAACGCGTGGAGAAGTGCTTAAGCAGTGCATCAATTCACACTGGTCATATCCGCCATTCAACGTCGCCTGATAAAATTCAGGCTCCATGTCGGCAGGTTTCGGCAGATCATGGCCGATAGTCCCTGTCGCCGCCGCTAAAACAGCCCTGTGCTGGGCGGAAGTGTTCAGTCCGTTCGTCATGGACAGATCATCATACGGCAATCCCGCCAGATACCTGACCATTTTCAACGCATTCAGCGTATCGTTTATTGGCTCGGATTTAAGGGTTCCCGCGCGATATGGTTTTTTTACAGAAGGTATCACATCAAAATATATGTCATGGATATATTCTTTCGAGAGACGATTTTCAAAAGCAATACCATCATTAAAATATTCATCACGGTATTCATCAAAATTTTCTCTTAAAAATTTATTAAGATAGTCTTCAAGTTTTTCAGCACCGTCGAATCCTGTATGTTTCAACTTAATCGCCATTTCCACGATAGACTCACGGGTAATAGCCCGGTTCATCTCAATAACCGTGTCTCCCAATGCCGCTTCCGATACCGGCACCACCGCCAGCGCCAACACCGCCGCCAAAACCAGACTAAACCCCTTAAACCACGCCTTTTTCATATCCTTAACCCCTCCAAAAAATTTTTGACTTTTGCATTATACATCAAAATATTTCCGTTTGCAACACTCACGCTAAAATGGCGCACACCGTGCGCCACCGCTAATCACTAACCACTGACCACTAATCACTGACTACTGTCAGCTACGAACTCAAACTCCGCGCCGTCTCCATGACCTCCACCCGCCGGATGTCCGCGCCCAGCCCGGCCAGCTTGACCACTAAGTCCTCATAGCCCCGCTCGATGTGGTGGACGTCTTCGATTTCGGTGTCGCCGCGGGCGGCGAGTGCGGCGATGACCATCGCTACGCCGGCCCGCAGGTCGAGGGCTTTTACCGGCGCGGCGGCCAGCTGCTCCACCCCCTGGAACACCGCCACCTTGCCGTCCACCTGCACCTGTACCCCCATCCGGCGCATCTCGTCGAGATACCGGAACCGGTTGTCCCAGACGTCGTCGGTCAGGATCGAGGTGCCGTCGGCATTGGCCAGCAGCACCGAAATCTGCGGCTGCATATCGGTGGGGAATCCGGGATGGGGCATGGTTTTGACGTTGCAATGCTTCAGCGGGCAGTCCCGCCAGACCCGGATCGAATCGTCGTATTCCTCCACCCCGACCCCCATCTCCTCTAACTTGGCGGTGATGGATTCTAAATGCTTGGGGATGATGTTTTTGATCACGATATCCCCGCCAGTGGCCGCCGCGGCGGCCATATAGGTGCCGGCCTCGATCTGGTCGGGGATAATGCTGTAGGTGGCGCCGTACATCTTCTCGACCCCCCGGATCTTGATGACATCGGTGCCGGCGCCGCTGACTTCGGCGCCCATGGAGTTGAGGAAAATGGCGAGATCCACTACATGCGGCTCCTTCGCCGCGTTTTCGATGACGGTGTTGCCCCGGGCCTTGACGGCGGCCAGCATGATGTTGACGGTGGCGCCTACCGTGATTTTGTCCAAATAGATCGAATTGCCCATCAGCCGGGGCGCCAGCACCTCGATCATGCCGTTTTCCATCGGCGAAACGGTGGCGCCGAGGGCGGTGAAGCCCTTGAGATGCTGGTCGATCGGCCGGACGCCGAAATTGCACCCGCCCGGCATCCCGACCCGGGAGGCGCCGAACCGGGAGAGCAGCGCGCCGAGGAAATAATACGACGCCCGCATATGCCGCGCCAGGTCGTGGGGCACCACATGAGAATGGAGATGACGGGTGTCGATCTCCACGGTGTTTTTATTGATACGGCGGACCTCCGCCCCCAGCGACGCCAGAATCTCCAGCGTGGTGGCGACGTCCTCGATATTGGGTACATTTTCAATCCGGCAGAGCCCCTCCGCCAGAATCGTCGCCGGCAGGACAGCGACCGCCGCGTTCTTGGCGCCGCTGATCTCAACGGCCCCCGTGAGCCGGTGTCCTCCCGAAACACAGTATTTTTCCAACCGCTTTTCACTCCCGATCCATGCGCCCGCCGCCGGCGGCCGCGTAATTATGTTCTATTTATAGATTTTTGTGATTTAATTTTTCACCCGCCACTATATATTGTGTTACGTATTTTTTTTATTATACCATCCACAGCGGAAAAACGCAAATAGTTTTTTTCCAGATTTTAAATGAATTTTATAATTTTATAAAACATGCAGCCTATCCGTATTCCGGCACGGAAATCAATTTTGGCAAGGAGAGAAGAAACGTAACAGATAGGCAGGATCGAGCAAGCAATCAAACATCATCTTTGAGATGG
>WRDE01000077.1 GCA_009783605.1 Oscillospiraceae bacterium | reverse complement strand
CTGTGGTTGGAGCGCGTGCGTACGATACGCGCTCTGCCGTTGTTCACGCTCCAGCGTACGCTGCGAACCCGGCCGCGGCCGGGTTGGGCTCCGGCCCGCAGGGTGAGGTTTCGGTTGACGCGGATTCTGTTGGTGGCCGGCGTAATCCGCCCGGCTGTGGATGGTACGGGCGGTGGGGTTGTTGTGCCGGTACCGGTCACAGTCACGGAGGCGGTGCCGAACCGACCGGTGTTTGCCGTAGATGTGGCCCTTACGGTCAGCCTTGCCGCCGTTTCGTTCGCGGCGATGAAGAGAGTGCCGCCAATCATCACGGTGCCGACGCTGTTATTGCCGGTCACGCGCCATGTCACAAACTGCGAAGGGCTAAATTGCCCTGCTACTGTGGCAGTGAAAATCCGCATACCGCCCCGTTGAACCGAAACGGAAGCCGGGGATACGGTGACCCCTGTTACTACGGGCGGCGGGTTTTGCAGCAATACGGCGGCCGTTCCGAATTTGGTTGTGTCGAAGGTGGACGTCGCGGTTACAGTCAGCGTGGACGCTGTTTCACTCAGCGGAACGGTCAAAATGCCGGCGGCTGAAATCACGGTGCCTGCGTTGTTGTTGCCGGAAACACTCCAGGTGACCGACTGATCCGGGTCGTTTGTCCCGGTTACCGCGGCGGCAAACTGCTGGGTCGCGCCCTTAAACAGATTGACGGAGGACGGCGATACGGCGACATCGGTCACCGTGGGCACCCCTTCGCTGATAAAATCGGGTATCTCCACCCCCGCGCCGAAGCCGGGCAGCATGCCGTCCACGATCGTCCAGCCCGCGGCAGCCGTAAACCTGCCGCCAATGGACGCGTCGTTGCAAATGACGGCGGCGGACAGATCCGTGCCTTGTAAAAGAGCGCCGACGGCGGCGGTACCGTTGACGGTCATCCCGGGAAACGCGGTGTTCTCGGCAAGCTGGGAACCTTGCCCCGCAATGCGTCCTACGGCTGTGGTGCCGCTCACACTTTGATTCAGCGCCACATTATTTGCCACTTCTCCGTAACCAATACTGCTGCCATGATATACCCAGCCTACGATGCCGCCGACGGTATTGTCCCCGCTGACCGTGCCGAGGGTGTAGCAATTACTTATATAGGAGAAGGTGCCCACACTGATAAATTCAATGATACCGGCGATGCCGCCCACATAATCGGTTCCGGTGACCGTGCATGCCGCATAAGAGTGTCTAATTTGGCATGTGGATTGAATACGACCAATTAAGCCGCCGGTGCTGCGTGTGCCGGTTACGCTACCGGTTACATAGCAATTATTTACCGTGGCGCCGGAGACCATACCGGCCAAACCGCCGGTATAGTCGGCGGTGCCTTTTACATTTGCGTTTACAATACCAAGGCGTTTTACCGTACCCGCGAGGTATCTGAATAACCCGGCATACTCCACATCGGTATCGATATACAGTCCGGTGATGATATGTCCGCCGCCGTCAAAGGTACCGGTGAAGTTGATGTTACCGTATTGCGTCGAATAGGTACCGATCGGAACCCAGCCCTTGCCGTCGTTATACCCCTCGCCGTAATCCGAAAGATCAATGTCTGCGCCGAGCGTGACGGTTTTACCGGTGAAGCTGATCCGCGCATTCACAAGCTGCGCCAGCCCCGCCAGCTCATCGGCGGTGGTGATGGTGAATTCAGCTGCCGATGGGTCGCCGGTATACCAGTCGGTGTCCGGCGTCCCCGCCGCCCCGGCCGGCAGCGCCGATCCCGGCATCAGCCCAAGCGCCATCACCCCGCATAAAAGCAGCGCCATCACCTTGGAAAATACATTTTTCAGGTTTTTCACAATAAAGCCCCTTCCTTGGTTTTGTAGTTCTTTTATTATATTATAGCATAGTGACTATCCGAATGCAATGAAGCCTTCTCTTCGGATGCAATCTAATTTGCTGATACTATTTCACAGATGTAAATCAGTTTGTCGTGCCTCTTCGGAAATACCTTTCTGATTCCCTTTCAAAAAACAATTTATAGAAAATCTCCGATTCAAATGATTTTTCCGTTGACTTTTTTGGTGATTTTTATTACAATCATTATATATCAAATTTCGCAACTCTCAACTCTCCACTTCTAACCCCCTTATCAACATGAAAGGCTCGGTAACCGCATATGAAACCCATAATATCCCTCAAAACCCGAATAATCAAAGGAGTTGGTCTCTTGTCAGCAGTTCTCCTCGGCACGGCAGCCCTCGGGCCGCTGGATCCGGTACCGTCCGCCGCCGCGTCGGTGGAACGCAATTTCGCTTTCCGGCGGATGGCGTATCATTCCACTATCCCGGCCAATAACTACACCGACGTCGGCCACAACATCACCGACGGCATCATCTCCACCGTCGCGCCCGCCGATGTCGCCACGGCGGAGGACCAGTACAACAATTCCCCCGACGGCGAGGGCCCGATCATGGCGGTGGACGGCGATACCTCCTCCAAATGGCTGACCTTCATCCCCGCGGGGCAGACCTCCGCCTGGCTGAAGGTGACACCGCCGCCGGAAGCCGGTACCGTCGTTAGTTATACAATCACCTCGGCCAACGACGCCCAGGACCGCGATCCGCGCAGCTGGCGGGTGGAGGGTTCCGACGACGGGACCAACTGGACCACATTGGATACCCAGGCCAATCAGTCCTTCCCCAACCGGTTCCAGACCAGAAGCTATCCCCTGTCCCTGCCGGTCAAATACGCCTATTACCGGCTGTTTGTCACCGCCCACAACGGGGATACCCAGCGGCGGCTCCAGCTGTCGGAATTCGATCTGCGCGGCGCCGACGGCAAGACGGTGCTGCGCGGGGACAAACCCATTTATTACAACAGCATGTGGTCCTCCAAAACCAACACCGACGAGTGGGTGTATGTGGATTTCGGGGTTTCCCGGACCATCAACCGGGTGGTGCTGCACTGGTTGGACCGCAACTATGCCACCGCCTATGATATCGAGATTTCGGACGACGCGGAATTTTGGGGTCTGGCCGTCTCGAACAACAACGGGGCCGGCGGGACCGAAACGGTCCAGCTTCCGCCGGGCGGCGCCACCGGCCGCTATCTGCGGCTGTACTGTAAAGCCAGCTCCGGCGGCCGCTTCAGCCTCAGTGAATTAGAGGCCTGGGGCGTGGGCGAACCGCTTGATACCGACCGGGGCGCGGATTCCCTGCCGGCCGGCGCGGTGAATATGCCGCTGACCAATAGCTGGAAGCTCCAGCGGGCTTCCGAAGTAAGCGTCTCCTCCGGAGCCGCGGGAAATGGCGCGTCATTATCCAAGGCTTTTGACGACAGCGGCTGGCTGCAGGCCACGGTGCCGGGGACGGTGCTGATCTCTTATACCCGGGCCGGCGCGGTGCCGGATATGAATGTGGCCGACAACCATTTGCAGCTCTCGGAAGGCTTCTTCACCGCCGATTTCTGGTACCGGTCGGAATTCCAGGTTCCCGCCGCGTATCAGGGTCGCCGGGTCTGGTTGAATTTCAATTCAATCAACTGGAAGGCCGATATCTGGCTCAACGGGACGCTGCTCGGGGATATCCGGGGGGCTTTTATCCGCGGCCGGTTCGATGCCACATCGTATCTCAACTTTGACGGCGACAACTATCTGGCGGTATTGATACATAAAAACGACACGCCGGGCAAGGTGGACGTCAAAACCCGGAACAGCGCCGGCTCCAACGGCGGCGTGCTGGGCGACGACGCTCCCACCATCCACGCCTCGGTGGGCTGGGACTGGGTTCCGACGATACCGGGCCGCTGCATCGGCATCTACGGCGACGTGTTCCTGTCGGCCACCGACGACGTGCAGATTATTGATCCGTGGGTGGTGGTCCAGTTCGCCGAGGTGGACGGGAAGAAGGATTATACCCGATCCCACCTGTCTATCCGTGCGATTTTGGACAATCCGTCGGATAAAGCGGTCACGGTCACGGTCAAAGGCGGCGTCCATAATCCAAGCGGCACCACCGAAGTAGAACGGCCGTTTGAATCGGATCCCATCACGCTGGCTGCCGGCGAGCGCAGGGAAATCGAGCTGAAACAGATAGCGATAAACAATCCGTATCTCTGGTGGCCGAATAATTACGGCGCCCAGCCGCTGTATAAATTAAAGCTGGATATATTCCCCGCCGGCGATCAAAGATCGTCCGATTCCAAAACCATCAACTTCGGCATCCGGGAATTCACCTACCAGACCTCCTCCCCGATGCGGATCTTCTGCAACGGGGTGCGGATCACCTGCACCGGCGGCAACTGGGGGATGGACGACGCCAATCTCACCTGTACAGCTGACGATTACGACGTGAAGGTGCGCCTCCACGCCGAGGCCAATTTCACCATGATCCGCAACTGGGTCGGTATGACCAACGGGCAGGGCTTCTATGACGCCTGCGACAAATACGGCATCCTGATCTGGGACGATTTCTGGCTGGCCAACCCCGGCGACCACGGCGGCAACCCCCGTCCCAAGGATATCAACATGTTTATGGAAAACGCCCGGGACAAGGTGCTGCGCAACCGCTACCACGCGGCGCTGGCCCTCTACTGCGCCCGCAACGAGGGTGACCCGCCGGCCGATTACGCGCCGATATTGGTTCAGATCACCCGGGACCTGGACGGCACCCGGCACTACATCCCCCATTCCGCCTCCGGCACCGTCAGCGGCTTCGGCCCCTACGGCGTACAGGACCCGCGGTGGTATTACGGCAACACCCCGGCGACCCTCCACAGCGAGCGGGGGATGCCCAACGTGCCGAATTACGAGAGTATGCTGGAGATGCTGACCCCGAAATACGCCTGGCCCACCACCGTCACCAACCTGATGGGCAACTCGATCTGGGGACTGCACGATTTCTGCCGGACCTCGGCGATGCAGGCGGATAACTACGAAGCCAAGATGAAAAAATATGCCAATTATGACTCATTGAAGGAATTCACCCGGATCGCCCAGATGGTCAATTTCGAGAATCACCGGGCGATGTTTGAGGCGGTCTATACCCGGTCGTCGGGCCGCGGCAACGGGATGCTGATGTGGATGAGCCAGTCGGCCTGGCCGTCCACCGTCTGGCAGACCTACGACTACTATTATGACACCAACGCCGGGTATTTCGGCATCAAGCACGGCTGCCAGCCGATCAACGCCGCCTTTACTTACAGCAGCGCCATCTTCCTGCAGAACGCCACCGGCACCGCCCGGACCGGACTCACCACCGTGCTCACCATCTTCAATCTGGAGGGTAAGGAGATCTATAAAGCCCAGAGCACCGACAATATCAACGCCGATTCGGTGATCGTGGCGCTGAGCCTGCCGAATGTACTGTCCCTCGCCGGCGCCACCGATATCTGCTTTGTCCGTACCGAGGTGTTCGACGGGACCGGCCGGATCGCGGACGGCTTCTATTGGCACAACTTCCGGAGCGACCAATACCAGAACACCGCCGCGATGAACGATCTGCCCGAGGAATCGCTGAAAACCTCCTACAGCCGGCTGGCCGATAAAAACGGCAACCCGTATTACGCGGTGGCGCTGACCAATGAGAGCGACACACCGGTATTGCTGGCCCGGGTCAAAATCACCGACGCGGATACCGGCGAGCGGATGCTGCCCGTCTACTATTCCGACAACTACGTCTCGCTGATGCCGGGCGAATCAACCATAATCTACGCCGAGATCGACAGGCGGTACTCCTCCGGCACCCCGGCCTTCGCGGTCGACGGATGGAACGCCGCCGAGGAGGATATCACCGACAACACCACACCGCCGCCCCCGCCGCCCCCGCCATTCCTGCCCGGCGACGCCAACCTCAATGACGTGCTGGATATCGGCGACGCCCGTTTGGTGCTGCAGCATTTGGTGGACAAAACCAAATTGGAAGGACTGGCATACCAGGCCGCCGACGTCGACCGGGACGGGAAACTGACCATCACCGACGCCCGGCTGATCCTGCAGAAGTTAGTGGGCAAAATCGACAGCTTCGAGCCGTATTGGGTACCGGACCCGGTCTGGTAGCCCCACAATTCACGATTCATAATTTGGCACATCAAAAAACCAACCCCTACTATCCTGTGTCAACTAAAGTAGGGCGGGGGCTTGCCCCTGCCGTGGAAACATCCTTCTGGTACCAACGGCGGGGGCGAGCCCCCGCCCTACTAACCACTGAAAAAGAGAGGAATCCACCGATGAAACTCACAAAATTTCTTGCGTCTGTTCTGGCCGCCGCGCTGATTGCCGGTGTTTTGTCTGCCGGCGGGGTTTCCGGCATAGTATCAGCCGAAGCGGAGGAGACAGATATGCGCCCGCAGATGGGTATTTCCACCACCTACCCCACCCAGTACCGGGACTGGGTCCACGGCCTGTTCGGCGGCAACGGGATTATGGGCTGTATCGTATTGGGCAACCCGCTCAAGGATATCGTGGTCTATAACCACCGGCAGTTCAACATCGCTGCCACCCGGGAGCGGACCTTCAACACCATGTCGAAGGACAGCCTCGACCTCATCCGGAACGCCTGCGTGGCCGAAAACTGGAAAGCCGCCAATGACGAGGCCAACAAGCACGGCTGGCAGAACGGCGGCGAGGGGGATAAGCATCCCGGCTACGATATGGAGATCATCATGACCGAGGACGGCGACGTTGAGGACTTTCTGCGGACCTGCGACTATGCCACCGGCGAGATTTCGGTCACCTGGAACGACAACCGGGGTAAATTTGAACGCAACACCTTCGTCTCCCGGACCGACAACGTGATTGTCCAGCAGCTGAAAGCCCCTGACGGCGGCAGCCTCACCTGTGACATCAAGCTCGGTATCCAGGGCAGCGTCGGCGACAAAAACAACCGCAACAGCATGAATTTTCCCAGCGGTATGGTTTTCACCAACAACTCAAATGAGGATTTCCTCAACATGCGGGTCATGTACCCCAACCCCGCCGCCACCGGCAGCGCCGGCTATGAGGGGGTCACCCGGGTGATCCCGAAAGGCGGCAGCGTCATCTATTCCGACGGTATGCTGTTGGTCACCGACGTGGAAGAGCTGCTGCTGCTGACCCGCATCGGCCGTTACGGCAAAAACGCCCAGACTGAATGGGGCAAAGAACTGATCCAGGATGAGCTGTCAGCCATTGATTACGATTATGACACGCTGCTGGCCCGCCAGAAGACCACCCACAGCGAGATCTACGCCCGGGCCACGATGGATTACAACGCGCCGGAAGCCGACCGCGCCAAATCCAATGAGGAACTGATCGCGATGCAGAAGGCCTCCGGCAACCCGGTGCCGGCCTATTTTGAGCGGTTGTTTGACGCCGGCCGGTACCACTATCTGTCCTCCTCCGGCGACCTCGGCCCCCCCGACCTGCTGGGTATCTGGGCCGGCGACTGTGAGGTGGGCTGGAGCGGCTATTACCACTTGGACGCCAACCTCAACCTGCAGATCGCCGGCGCGGTGGTCGGCAATATGCTGGAAACCATCGAGGGGTATACCTGGCTGAACGAGGCCTGGGTCCCCGGGTTCAAGATCAACGCCACCAAGCTGTTGGGCTGCCGCGGCACCCTCGGCGGCGGCAATACCCCCGGCGCCTCCTCCGGGTTGATCTCGGCCCTGAGCTATTATTACCCCTACCAATACGTCACCGGCGAGATGTCCTGGCTGATGCAGCCCTGCTGGGAATATTATCAGGCTACCGGCGACACCGCGTATCTGCGGGACCGGCTGTATCCGATGATGAAGGAAATCGGCTATTTCTATGAGGATTTCCTCCAGCTGAAGGACGCCAACGGCAAATGGATCTTCGCCGGGTCGATCTCCCCCGAGAGCCAGCCCTCCGGGGTGCCGTATTCGTTGGTCAACAACTCCTCCTTCGATATCGCCGGCGCCAAATGGGGGTTGGAGACGCTGATCAAGATCTGCGATATCCTGGATGACGACGCCGGCGGTCAGAAAGATGTCTGGCAGGCCATCTTAGACGATCTGCCGCCCTACATCATCAACAATATCGGCGCGCTGGCCGAGTGGTCCTGGCCCTCGCTGGCCGACCGCAACGCCTATACCCACCGCCATTCCAGCGGTATGATCGGCGTCTGTCGATGAAGGGATATCAACTGGCAATATGCTCCGGAGCTGGCCGCCTACTACCACATCTCGCTACCGCGCAAGGATACCGGCAACTATGAATCCG